>NZ_JBVJMN010000093.1:0-23979 GCF_055584185.1 Streptomyces sp. NPDC104202
GGGGGGGGGTGTGGGGCTTTTCTTTGGGGCCTTCCCCCCCCCCCCCCCCCCCCCCCCCCCCCCCCCCCCCCCCCCCCCCCCCCCCCCCCCCCCGCAGGTGAGGCTCGTTACGTTGCAGGCCGCCGGGCGGCCCTCACACGGCCTCCACGGGGCCCCCGCGGGCCCCGTGTCGCCTTGTCGGCCGAAGCCTCAGAGGCCGAGGTCGACCTCGAACTCGCCGGCCTCCAGGATCGCCTTGACGGCCGTCAGGTAACGGGCGGCGTCCGCGCCGTCCACCAGACGGTGGTCGTAGGAGAGCGCGACGTACGTCATGTCGCGGATCGCGATCGTCTCACCCAGGTCCGGGTGGTCGATGACGACCGGGCGGCGCACGGTGGCGCCGATCCCCAGGATGGCGACCTGGTTCGGGGGCACGATGATCGTGTCGAACAGCGCACCGCGCGAACCGGTGTTGGAGATGGTGAAGGTCGCACCGGCGAGGTCGTCCGGCGTGATCTTGCTGGCGCGCACGGCGCCGGCCAGCTCCGCGGTCTTCTTCGAGATGCCGGCGATGTTGAGGTCGCCCGCACCCTTGATGACCGGGGTCATCAGACCCTTCTCGGAGTCCACCGCGATACCGATGTTCTCGGTGTCGAAGTAGGTGATCGTGCCCTCGTCCTCGTTGATCCGGGCGTTGATGACCGGGAAGGCCTTCAGCGCCTGGGCCGCCGCCTTGACGAAGAACGGCATCGGGGAGAGCTTGACGCCCTCACGGGCGGCGAAGGCGTCCTTGGCGCGGGCGCGCAGCTTCATCAGCTTGGTGATGTCGACCTCGACGACCGAGGTCAGCTGGGCCTGGCCGTGCAGCGCCTTCATCATGTTGTCGCCGATGACCTTGCGCATGCGGGTCATCTTGACGGTCTGACCGCGCAGCGGGGACACCTCGAGGGCCGGGGCCTTCGCGGCGGCGGCCGGAGCGGCGGCGGCGACGGGGGCCGGAGCGGCCTTCTTGGCCTCGGCGGCCGCGAGGACGTCCTGCTTGCGGATGCGACCGCCGACGCCCGAGCCCTTGACGGCCGCCAGGTCGACACCGTTCTCGGTGGCGAGCTTGCGGACCAGCGGGGTCACGTACGCGCCGTCCTCGGCCGGAGCCGCGGCGGGCGCCGCCGGAACCGGCGTCACGACGGCCGGAGCGATCGACGGGGCGGCCGGGGCTGCCGGAGCCGGAGCGGCCACGGGAGCGGCGGGCGCCGCCGGGGCGGGAGCCGGGGCCGGGGCGGCCGGAGCCGGAGCGGCGGCCGGGGCGGCCGGAGCCGGAGCGGCGGCCGGGGCCGGAGCAGCGGCCGGGGCGGCCGGAGCCGGAGCGGCGGCCGGGGCCGGAGCGGCACCCGCGGCACCGATGACGGCCAGCTTGGCGCCGACCTCGGCGGACTCGTCCTCGGCGACGACGATCTCCAGGAGGACACCCGAGACCGGGGCCGGGATCTCGGTGTCGACCTTGTCCGTGGAGACCTCGAGCAGCGGCTCGTCGGCCTCGACGGACTCGCCGACCGACTTCAGCCAGCGGGTGACGGTGCCCTCGGTGACGGACTCGCCCAGCGCGGGCAGCACGACGTCCGTGCCGGAGGCGCCGCCGGCGGCGGGCGCCTCGGCGGGGGCCTCGGCGGCCGGAGCCGGAGCGGCCGGAGCCTCGGCCGCGGGGGCCGGGGCGGCCTCGGCGGCCGGAGCCGGAGCGGCCTCGGCGGCGGGGGCCGGAGCCGCGGCGGGGGCGCCCGAGCCGTCGTCGATGATGGCCAGCTCGGCGCCGACCTCGACCGTCTCGTCCTCGGCGACCTTGATGGAGGCCAGGATGCCCGAGGCGGGGGCGGGGATCTCGGTGTCGACCTTGTCGGTCGAGACCTCGAGCAGCGGCTCGTCGGCCTCGACACGCTCACCCTCGGCCTTGAGCCAGCGGGTGACGGTGCCCTCGGTGACGCTCTCGCCGAGCGCCGGCAGGGTTACGGAAACCGACATGGTTTCAGTTGCTCCTAACGAATTGCGGAAAGTGGTCGTCGCGCCCTGTGATGACGTGAGCGTCAGTCGTGGGAGTGCAGCGGCTTGCCGGCCAGGGCCAGGTGGGCCTCGCCGAGCGCCTCGTTCTGCGTCGGGTGGGCGTGGATGAGCTGCGCGACCTCGGCCGGCAGCGCCTCCCAGTTGTAGATCAGCTGCGCTTCGCCGACCTGCTCGCCCATGCGGTCACCGACCATGTGGACGCCGACCACGGCACCGTCCTTGACCTGGACGAGCTTGATCTCGCCCGCGGTCTTGAGGATCTTGCTCTTGCCGTTGCCCGCGAGGTTGTACTTCAGGGCGACGACCTTGTCCGCGCCGTAGATCTCCTTGGCCTTGGCCTCGGTGATGCCGACGGAGGCGACCTCGGGGTGGCAGTACGTCACCCGGGGCACGCCGTCGTAGTCGATCGGGACGGCCTTCAGGCCGGCCAGGCGCTCCGCGACGAGGATGCCCTCGGCGAAGCCGACGTGCGCGAGCTGGAGCGTCGGGACGAGGTCGCCCACGGCCGAGATCGTCGGCACGTTGGTGCGCATGTACTCGTCGACCAGGACGTAGCCGCGGTCCATCGCGACGCCCTGCTCCTCGTAGCCCAGACCGGCCGAGACCGGGCCGCGGCCGATGGCGACCAGCAGGACCTCGGCCTCGAAGGTCTTGCCGTCGGCCAGGGTGACCTTGACGCCGCCGTCGGTGTACTCGGCGGACTGGAAGAAGGTGCCGAGGTTGAACTTGATGCCGCGCTTGCGGAACGCGCGCTCAAGAAGCTTCGAGCTGTTCTCGTCCTCGACGGGGACGAGGTGCTTCATGCCCTCGATGACCGTGACGTCGGTGCCGAAGGACTTCCACGCGGAGGCGAACTCCACGCCGATGACGCCGCCGCCCAGGATGATCGCGGACTCCGGGACCCGGTCCAGGGTCAGCGCGTGGTCCGAGGTGATGATCCGGTTGCCGTCGATCTCCAGGCCGGGGAGCGACTTCGGCACGGAGCCGGTGGCCAGGAGGACGTGACGGCCCTCGACACGGCGGCCGTCGACGTCGACGGAGGTCGGGGAGGAGAGGTGGCCGGTGCCCTCGATGTAGGTCACCTTGCGGGAGGCGACGAGACCCTGCAGACCCTTGTACAGGCCCGAGATCACGTCGTCCTTGTACTTGTGGACACCCTTGATGTCGATGCCCTCGAAAGAGGCCTTGACACCGAACTGCTCCGCCTCGCGCGCCTGGTCGGCGACCTCGCCGGCGTGGAGCAGGGCCTTCGTCGGGATGCAGCCGTTGTGCAGGCAGGTGCCGCCGAGCTTGTTCTTCTCGATCAGTGCGACGTCCAGGCCCAGCTGCGCTCCGCGCAGCGCCGCGGCGTAACCGCCGCTACCGCCGCCGAGGATCACTAGGTCGAAAACGGTGCTGGCGTCGTTCGCCACGTCACGTCCTCCATGCATGTGCGCTCGTCGCCGGTCTTCGATGACCGGGCGGCGGCTGGTGTTCGGCCGCTTTATTTCGGCCCTGTGGTGGGGGCCCTGTCCTGCCGAGAACCCATCTTCGCACTTGTTGACGGATGACGGGACGCGGGGCCGGGCTCTGAGACGGCCGATCGTCCGTACGGAGGGATCGCCGCGGCGTGTGAACCTACGGAATCCGTCGTCGGGACCACCGGCCCGGGCAGGGGGACGGCCCCGGGCGGGAAGCCCGGGGCCGTCCCCTCACGGGGCGATCAGAGCTCGCCGGCCGCCGTGCGCTCGGCCAGCCGCACCAGGGTGCGGACCGAGGAGCCGGTGCCGCCCTTGGGGGTGTAGCCGTACGGGGCGCCCTCGTGGAAGGCGGGGCCCGCGATGTCCAGGTGGGCCCAGGCGATGCCCTCGCCCACGAACTCCTGGAGGAAGAGACCGGCGACCAGGCCGCCGCCCATCCGGACGCCCATGTTGGCCATGTCGGCGGTGGGGGAGTCCATGGTCTTGCGGAGCTCGGCGGGGAGCGGCATCGGCCAGGACTGCTCGCCGACCTCCTCGGCGGTCTCGTGGATCGCGGTGCGGTAGTCGTCGTCGTTGGACATGATCCCGAAGGTGCGGTCGCCGAGCGCCAGGACCATCGCGCCGGTCAGGGTGGCCACGTCGACGATCGCGTCCGGGTGCTCCTCGGAGGCCCGGGTCAGGGCGTCGGCGAGGACGAGCCGGCCCTCGGCGTCGGTGTTCAGGACCTCGACGGTCTTGCCGCTGTACATGCGCAGGACGTCACCCGGGCGGGTGGCGGAGCCGGACGGCATGTTCTCCGCGAGGGCGAGCCAGCCCGTGACGTTGACCTGGAGGCCGAGGCGGGCCGCGGCGACGACGGTGGAGAAGACGGCGGCGGCGCCGCTCATGTCGCACTTCATCGTCTCGTTGTGGCCGGCCGGCTTCAGGGAGATGCCGCCCGAGTCGTAGGTGATGCCCTTGCCGACCAGGGCGAGGGTCTTCTCCGCCTTCGGGTGGGTGTAGGCGACGCGGACCAGGCGCGGCGGGTTCACCGAACCGACGCCGACGCCGAGGATGCCGCCGTAGCCGCCCTTGGCGAGCGCCTTCTCGTCGAGGACCTGGACCTTGAGGCCGTGCTCCTTGCCGGCGGCCTGGGCGGCGGCCGCGAAGGCGGCCGGGGTCAGGTCGTTCGGCGGCATGTTGATGAGGTCGCGGGCGCGGTTCATCTCCTCGGCCACGGCCTGGGCGCGCTCGGCGGCGGCCTTGAAGGCCTTGTCGCGGGGCTTGGCGCCGAGCAGGGCGACCTCGGCCAGCGGCTTCTTCGCGTCCTTGCCGGTCTCCTGGTACGCGGTGTAGGCGTACGCGCCGAGCAGGGCGCCCTCGGCGATGGCGGAGGCGTCCTCGGGGGAGGCGATCGGCAGCGCGAACGCGGCCTTCTTCGAGCCGGTCAGGGTGCGGGCGGCGGTGCCGGCGGCGCGGCGCAGGGTCTCCGCGCCGTAGGACCCGCCGTCCTCGGGGGCCGCGCCCAGGCCGACGGCCAGGACGACGGGGGCCTTGAGACCGGCGGCGGCGGGCAGCTTCGTCGCCTCACCCTCGGCACCCGAGGCGCCCAGGGTCTCCAGGACGGCGGCGAGCCGGCCGTCGAAGGCCTTGTCGACGGCCTCGGCGCCCGGGGCGACGACGAGCGCCTTGCCGGACTTCGCGACGCCGACGACGAGGGCGTCGGCGCGCAGCGTCGCCGCGCCGGCAGTGCTGAGAGTGAGAGCAGTCACGGTGGTGAAATCTCGCTTCCATTGAGTTCTGTGGCGGTCGAGGGATGGGCCGACCGTGCCCGCCGCATCGTATTTCGGCCCGGAGAGCGCCGAGAACGAGCCTACGCTCGCTCGCCCGGTTCGCTCACGGCGGCGTTGGTTCACTCATCCGTGGTGTCTCTTTCATGTTTACCGTTTCGGCCTCCACCGCCCCGCCACACTCGCCTCATTCACGCAAGGACGACACACCGTCCTTTGCCTCATCTGCGACATCTCCACGAGTCCCGCCCGTCCGGCCGGGGCCCGTCGAGGGGGGACACCAGCCTTGGACTCCGACCGAATCCGTACGCCCGAAACCGCACCCCGCACCGCCCGGCTCGCGGTCCTGGCGGCCGCCGCCCTCCTCGCGACCGTGATGCCGTCGGCGCAGGCCGCGACCGCCCCGGCGCTGCGGATCGACCTCACCGTCCTCGTCGTCGACGACGGCGGGAGCGCGGTCGGGGCGATCACCGACGAGCTCAGGGGTTCCGGCGTCCCGTTCCGCAGGATCGACCTCGACGACCCGAACCGGCCGGTCCTCGACGCGGCCTTCCTCGGCGACACGGTCGACGGCCGCCCCCGCGCCCGGTACCAGGGCGTCGTCCTGCCCCACGAGAGCGCCTTCGGCCCCGACTCCGCCGAGCAGACCGCCCTCCAGACCTACGAGCGGACCTTCGGCATCCCGCAGGTCGACGCCTCCACCTGGTCGCACCCCGGCGTCGGCCTCGACTACACGGACGCGGGCGGCTACTCCGGGGTCCTCGACGGAGCCACCGCGGGCGTCACCGCCGCCGGCCGGTCCGGCCCCTTCCGCTACCTGGCCGGAGCGCTCACCTTCGAGGACAACGACCCCGCCGTCGCCGAGAGCTACGGCTACGCGGGCCGCCCGCGGGCCGGCTACACCAGCTACCTCGACATGCCCGTCGACGGCGGCGGCCGGGCCAGCCTCATCGGCGAGTACGCCGCCGACGGCCGCCGCGAACTCGTCGTCACCTTCGCCTACAACCGCTACCAGCGGCAGTTCCGGGCGCTGGCCCGCGGCATCGTCGAGTGGCTCACCCAGGGCGTCCACCTCGGCCAGAGCCGCAACTACCTCTCCGTCCACGTCGACGACGTCTTCGCCCCCGACGCCCGCTGGGACACCGCCCGCAACTGCACCCCCGGCGACTTCGACTGCGTCGGCGACGACGGCGAGGGCGTGAACCCGATCCGCATGACGGTCGCGGACGCGCAGTACGCCGCCGCCTGGCAGAAGGCGTCCGGCTTCACTCTCGACATGGTCTACAACGGCGGCCAGGGCGAGCAGTGGAAGACCGAGCACGGCGGCACCGACCCGCTCACCGACCGCCTCGTCGCGGACCGCGCCCAGTACCGGTGGATCAACCACACCTACACCCACCCCTTCCTCGGCTGCGTCCAGGACAACACCGTCGTGCCCTGGCGGTGCGCCCGGGACACCGCGGGGAACACCCTCTGGGTCGGCCGCTCCGAGCTCTCCGCCCAGATCCGCGACAACCACGACTGGGCCGTCGCCAAGGGCATCTCCGTCGACCGCGGCGAACTGGTCACCGGTGAGCACTCCGGGCTCAGGACGCTGCCCCAGCAGCCCGTCGACAACCCCCACCTGGCCGGCGCCCTCGCCGACAACGGCGTGAAGTGGACCGGCAGCGACAACTCCCGCGAGCCGCAGCAGCGGCCCGTCGGCACCGGCTCCGCCGCCGCGAAGACCGTGCCCCGCCACCCCATGAACGTGTACTACAACGTGGGCACCGCCGCCGAGATGACCGACGAGTACAACTGGATCTACACCTCCCGCGCCGACGGCGGCAGCGGCATCTGCGAGTCCGACCCGGCGTCCACCTGCCTGCCCGCGCCGCTCGACACCGCCACCGGCTACGCCGGGCGGATCGTCCCGCAGGAGGCCCGCACCGCCCTCTCGCACGTGATGAACAACGACCCCCGCCCGCACTACGTGCACCAGTCCAACCTCGCCGAGGAACGGCTCCTCTACCCGGTCCTCGACCGCGTACTGGCCGACTACCGGGCCCTGTTCGCCCCCTCCGCGGCCCTGGTCAACCCCGCCCAGCGGGACGTCGGCGCCGAGCTGACCCGCCGCGCCGCCTGGGACGAGGCCCTCGCCGCCGGAAAGGTCACGGCCTACCGCATCGGCACCGCCGTCACCGTGAAGGCCCCCTCCGGTGTCGCCGCGCCCCTCACCGCCCCCGAGGGCACCCGCAAGCGCCTCGTCCTCGGCACCGCCGTCTTCGGCGCGCCCTACGCCGGCACCCGCTCCGCCTGGACCACGCCCGAACTGCTCCAGACCACCGTCACCCTGACGCTCCCGAGCTCCTGACCAGCACGTTCCGGGGGGAACGCACATGCCGAGCCGTGGCCGCCACGTCACCATGCTCACCGAAGGCACCTATCCGCATGTCCACGGAGGCGTCAGCACCTGGTGCGACCAGCTCGTCCGCGGCATGCCCGAGGTCGACTTCGAGATCCTCGCCCTCACCGGCAGCGGCCGTGAACCCGTCACCTGGGAGCTGCCGTCCAACGTCACCCGGCACACCGCGTACCCCCTCTGGGGACTTCCGCAGGGGCCGGCGCCCGTCCGCGCGCGCCGGCCCCTGCGGGGGCGCGAACGCCGGGCCTTCCTCGACGCGTACGAAGGACTCCTGCTCGCCCTCCTCGACCCCGAGGCGGGCCGCGACTTCGGCGCGAGCCTGTACGCGCTGGCCGCCCTCGCCCGGCAGGGACGGCTGACCGCCGCCCTCCGCTCCGAGCCCGCCCTGCGCTCCCTCATGTGGATCTGGACCATGCCGCACCTGCCGACGGTGGCGGCCAGGCCCACCGTCCACGACGCCCTCACCGCCACCGACCTGCTGGAACACGCCCTGCGGCCGCTGGCGGCCCGGATAGCCGACGGCAGCGTGGCCCACGCCGTCTCCAGCGGTCTCGCCACCCTGCCCGCACTCGCCGCGCAGCACTTCGAAGGGGTGCCCTTCCTGCTCACCGAACACGGCATCTACCTCCGCGAGCGCTACCTCGGCTACCGCACCGAGGCCCAACGCTGGCCCGTCAAGGCCCTGATGCTCGGCTTCTACCGCGAACTCAACACCCTCGGGTACCGCAAGGCCGACCTCATCACCCCGTGCAACCAGTACAACCGGCGCTGGGAGGAGCGCGGCGGCGCCCCCACCGAACGCATCCGCACCGTCTACAACGGCGTCGACCCCGCCCTCTTCCCCGAGGCCGGGCCCGAACCCGAGACGCCCACCCTCAGCTGGTGCGGCCGCGTCGACCCCATCAAGGACCTGGAGACCCTGGTCCGGGCGTACGCGATCTGCCGCGCCGAACTCCCGGAGCTGCGCCTGAGGTTGTTCGGCCCCGTCCCGGCCGGCAACGAGGACTACCGCACCCGCCTGGAGAAGCTCGCCGCCGAACTCGGCGTCACCGACGGGGTCTCCTTCGAAGGCCGCGTCTCCCACGTCCCCGCCGCCTACGCGGCCGGCAGCGTCGTCATGCTCTCCTCCATCAGCGAGGGGTTCCCCTTCTCCCTCATCGAGGCGATGTCCTGCGGCCGCGCCACCGTCTCCACCGACGTCGGCGGTGTCCGCGAGGCCGTCGGCGACACCGGGATCGTCGTGCCGCCCCGCGAACCGGCCGTCATGGCCGCCGCCGTCACCGCCCTCCTGCGGGACGGGGCCCGGCGCGCCGAACTCGGCCGGCTGGCCCGGCAGCGGGTCATCGACCGGTTCACGCTGAACCGCTCGGTGGACGGCTTCCGCCGGATCTACCTCGAACTGGGCGGGGCCCGCCCGGCGCGGCCCGTCCCCGCCGTCGCCCCCGCCGCCCTCCGTCTGCGCATCCCCTCCCCCCGTCGCACCTCCCCGACCCTCGTCCCCGGAGGCACCCCGGCATGAGCGGCTCCCTCTGGCTGAAGCCCCCGGCCACCGGCCCCGCCACCCTTCCCGCGATCCCCCGGCCCCGCCGCGAGCGGCCGGCGCCGGCCGCGGCACCCCCGGCGCCGGCCCCCGCCGCCGTGGCGCTCGCGGACGACCCGATGGACGAACTCGCCGCACGGCTCGACGGGTTCGTCGCCGCGGCCGTGCACCCCGACGAGATCGCCGCGATCCTCGAGTCCGACGGGATGACCGACGACCACATCCGGCTCACCTACGGCCGGGCCGACTCCTTCGCGCTCGCCGAGGACCTCTACGCGCGCGTGGAACGGCGCCATCCCGAACCGGAGACCCGGTCCGGCGGCGTCTGGCACCGCGAGCTCGCCGGCTGCCTGCTGCGCGGCCTCGTCTTCGCCCTGCCGGGCCTGGCGTACGTGCTGGCCGCGCCGCTCCTCGCCGGGGAGCAGGGCCGGGCCGGGCTCCCGCCGGGGACCGTCCCGCTCCTCGCCGGCGCGGTCACCGGCTGGGTGTGGAACCAGGCGCTCTCGCACCGCGCGTACAGCTGGCTCGGTCTCGGGGACCGGCCCGCCGCCGCCCGCGCCCTGCTCGTCGGCGCCCCCGGGGGCGCGCTCGCCGGGACGGCCGTCGCCTGCGCGGCCGCCGGGCCCGGCGAGGCCGCGGCCGCCGTGTTCGCCGCCGGACAGTCGCTCTACCTCGCCGCCGCGACCGTCCTGCTCGTCCTCGGCCGCGAACGGGCCCTGCTCGGCGCCCTGTCGCCGCTGGCCGGGGCGCTCCCCGCGTTCCGCTGGGACCTTCCGGACGCGCTCCGGGCCGCCCTGCTCCTCGCCTCGCTCGCCGCGTCCGTCGTCTGCGCGGCGCTCGTGCTCAGGCCGGGCGCGGCCCGGGGGGCGGCGGGCCGCGGGGGACCACCGCGCGCGGTCTCCCTCCCGTACGGCCTGTTCGGCCTCGGCAGCGGGCTGCTCGTCCTCCGGGCGGGCGTCGGCGACAGCCTGATCGGCGGGGCGGGGGCGGTGATGGCGCTCACCCTCTCCATGGGGCCGGCCGAGTGGCTGCTGCACCGCTTCCGGGGCGAGAGCCTGACGCGGCTGCGGACCCTCACCACCGCCCGCGCGTTCCGCCGGGCGGTCACCGGGACCCTCGTCCTGTGCCTCGGCGGCTACCTCGCCGTCCTGCTCGGCCTCACCCTGGCGGCCTCCCTGCTGTGGCCCGAGGCGCCCTGGCCGGAGCTCCCGCGCCTGACGGGCCTGCTCCTGCTCGGCACCGTCCTCTGGCTGGGCCTGCTGCTCCAGGCGTTCGGCGCGGTGCTCAGCGCGGCGACCGTCTGCCTGCTCGCGGCGGCGGCCCAGACGGCGGTACCGGCGGCCGGACCCGTCGCGGCCGGGGGAGCGGCGGTGCTGCTGGCCGTCCTCAGCTGTGTTCTGCTGGTACGACCGACCGTCCACCGCGTCTGAGGGGGCCCCGTGACGACTCCCTCCCTGCTGGTGCCCTACTACGAGCACCCCGCAGAACGCCCCGCGCAGTGGGCGGCCCTCGTCGCCGCGGCGCCCGCCCTCTACGGCGTCGTCCTCAACCCGGCGAGCGGCGCCGGCCCGGCGCCCGACCCGGCGTTCATCGACGCCGCCGGGCAGCTGCGGGCCGCCGGGGTGCGGGTCCTCGGCTACGTCGACACCGCCTACGCCCGCCGCCCGCACATCGAGGTCGTCACCGAACTGCTCCGGCACCGCGACTGGTACGGCGCCGACGGGGCCTTCCTCGACCAGGTGACGACCGCTCCCGAGTCCCTCGCCCACTACCGGCGGATCGCGGTGGCGGCCCGGGCCGCGGGGGCCGCCACCCTCGTCTTCAACCACGGCGCCCACCCGGACCCCGGCTACGAGGCCCAGGCCGACCTCCTCGTCACCTTCGAGGGCCCCTGGGACACGTACCGGACGCTCGACCTGCCGGTCGCCGCCCACTACTGCCACCTCGTCTACGCGGCGCCGCCGGACGTCCGCCCGGCCACCCCCGTGCACTGCGCCGTCCCCGGCAGGGGCGCCCACCCCTGGGGCACCCTTCCGCACCTCCTGGAGCCCGCCCGATGAGACCCGCCCGCCCGACGCGGCGCCTCCTGCCCCTCCTCGCGGGGCTGCTGCTGCTCGCGACCGCCTGCTCGCCGGCCCCCGCCCCGGACGCCAAGACCGCGGACGACCACTGGCGGCCGAAGCCCGGGCTCGCCTGGCAGTGGCAGCTCAGCGGCCGCCTCGACCCGGGCGTCGACGTGCCCGTGTACGACATCGACGGTTTCGACCACCCCGCGGCCGCCGTGAAGGACCTGCACGCGCGCGGGCGGAAGGTCATCTGCTACCTCTCCACGGGCGCCTGGGAGGACTTCCGGCCGGACGCGGCGGCGTTCCCCCGCGCGCTCCTGGGCCGGGGCAACGGCTGGGAGGGCGAGCGCTGGCTCGACATCCGCCGCACCGACCTCCTCGAACCCCTCATGGCGGCGCGCCTCGACATGTGCCGGGACAAGGGCTTCGACGCCGTCGAGCCCGACAACATGGACGGCTACCGCAACACCACGGGCTTCCCCCTGACCGCCGCCGACCAGCTCCGCTACAACCGGCTGATCGCCCGCCTCGCCCACGACCGCGGCCTCGCCGTCGGTCTCAAGAACGACCTGGACCAGATCCCGCAGCTGCTGGCCGACTTCGACTTCGCGGTCAACGAGCAGTGCGCCGAGTACGACGAGTGCGGCCGCCTCGCCCCCTTCGTCGCGGCGGGCAAGGCGGTCTTCCACGTCGAGTACGAGCTGGCGCCCGCCCGGTTCTGTCCCCAGGTACGGAAACTGGGCTTCGGCTCGATGCGGAAGCGGTACGACCTGGGGGTGTGGCGACAGCCGTGCTGAGCGTCCGCTGCCCGGCGGGTCAGCCGGCCGTACGCCGGGCGGTGACCGTGTAGCAGGTGGCGCGGCCCGCGCCCCGCTTCGCCCACTCGTCCCGGGTCGACCAGGTGTACCAGTGGGAGCCTCCGGTGGAGCGTCCGCACGCCTGTGCGGCCCGTTCCATGGCGGCCGTGGCACCGGGGTAGGCGCCGCGGAGCGGGTGCTGCCCGAGCACCTTCCCGTCGTGGGCGCCCGCGCAGGACACGCGGGTCACCAGACGGCCGTGCCGCATGCCGGTGTTGAAGTCCATGCACTCCCCGGCCGCGAGGTCGTAGCTGAGGCGGACGGCGTCGGCGGCGTCCAGGACGCGGCCGCCGGGGACGGCGGAGACCGCCGGCTTCGGTGCGCCGAACCGGCTCAGGGTCAGGTCGGCGTGGAGCGTGGTGACGCCGGCGAGGAGGCTCTCCTCCTCGTGGGAGAGCAGCGGGGAGAGGTCGGCCCGGGCCCGGACGATCCGGCCCTCGCGGTCGACGTCCACGGTGACCGGGATCTGCGGGCCCGAGGCCGTCGCGTACAGGGGGGCGGGGACGAACTCCGTGCGCAGGTCGTACGGGAAGAGGTCCAGGGCCGGGCCCAGCGGGACGTCCGCCCGGTAGGAGCGGCCGCCGTCGGCCGTGGTCCGCCCGGCGGCGGGGCGTACGCCGCTCAGCACCTCCAGGAGCGTGCCGCCGATCGCGCCCTCGGTGCCCCGCAGGTGGCTGATGGAGTCGATGCCCCACAGGGGCTTGATGTCGCCCTCGTACCGGAGCCAGTAGCCGGCGGACTCCGCGCGGTAGTGGATGACCCGGGTGTCCACGGTGTAGCGGCCGGCGGCGTCGCCGGTGGTGCGGCCGGGCAGGGTGCCCAGGAGGGTCTCCCGGGCGTCCTCGGGGAAGCCGGGGGTGAGGCTCCAGCGGTGCGGGGCCTCGCCGCGCGAGCCCGCGAAGTCCAGCCGTCCGGTGACGTTCTGGACGGCCGTGTCCTTGCCCGCGCCGAAGGTGACGGTCTGCCGGAAGGCGGCGCCGCCGGTCTCCTGGGTGTGCCGCAGGGCGAGGTTGACCTGCCGGGCGAGCGGCTGGGAGAAGACCGGGTGGGGCGGCGGGCCCGCGCTCGTGGCGCCACCGTCGCCGCACGCGGCGAGCGACAGCACGGCGGCCGCGAGCACGGCGGAGGTACGGACGAGTTGTCTGATCACGGTGCCAAGACCGGGCGGGGGAGCGGAAGGTTGCCCTCCCTCCGGTCACGGATCGGTCACCCCAGGGTCAGCGCGGCCAGGGCCACCGTCGCCGCGGTCTCCTCGACGGCGCCGAACACGTCGCCCGTCACGCCGCCGAACCGGCGTACGCAGCGGCGCAGCAGCACCGCCGCCGCGCCGAGGGCGGCGCCGGCCGCGAGGACGTTGCGGACCGCGTCGAGCGGGGAGGAGAGGAGGCCGGCCCCGGCGGCGGCGACCAGGACGGCGGCGGTGGCGAGGGTCGCGGAGCGGACCGGGACGGTCTCGGCGACGATCGCGCCGAGCCCCTCGGGGCGGGCCGCGGGGACGCCGATGCGGGAGGCGTGGGTGAGGGCGAGGCGGGCGACGGTGGCGGCGAGCGCGGCGCCGACCGTGCCGTGCGCCCAGCTCTCCTCGTACAGCCCGTACAGGGCGGCGACCTGGGCGAGCAGGACGAGGACGAGGGAGATGACGCCGAACGGCCCGATGTCCGACTGCTTCATGATGCGCAGCGCGTCCTCGGCGGGCTTGGCGCTGCCGAGGCCGTCGGCGGTGTCGGCGAGGCCGTCGAGGTGGAGACCGCGGGTGAGCACGGCGGGGACGGCGGTGGTGGCGACGGCGGCGAGCAGAGGTCCGGAACCGAGCAGCAGGAACGTTCCTCCGAACGCTGCCGCGGAGACGCCGACGACCAGTCCTGCCACGGGGGCGCACAGCATGCCGGCGCGCGCCGCGTCCCGGTCCCAGCGGGTGATGCGGGCGGGGAACACGGTGAGGGTGCCGAAGGCGAAACGCAGGCCGTCCATCCGGGCAGGGTAATCGGCGCCTCTGAACGGTAGATTGCGCATATCGCGCAAATCGGAACGGGGTGGCATGGGTCACTGGTTCTCCCGCAACTTCGTCGAGCCGGGCAAGGTCCCGATGCTGCTCGCTCTGACCTCCTTCGTCCTGACATTCCTGGTCACCCGCACCGTCACCCGGCTCATCCGGGCAGGGAAGGGACCGTTCCGGAACGTCTCCTCGGGAGGGCTCCACATCCATCACGTCGTGCCCGGCGTCGTCCTCACCGTCATCGGCGGATTCGGCGCGGTGGGCAGCGACCGGCACGGTCTGGGGGCGGCCGTCTTCGCGGTCGTCTTCGGGGTCGGCGCCGGGCTCGTCCTGGACGAGTTCGCGCTCATCCTGCACCTCGACGACGTCTACTGGACCGACGAGGGCCGCCAGAGCGTCGAGGTGGTCGTCCTCACCGCCGCACTCGTCGGACTCGCGCTCAGCGGCTTCTCACCGCTCGGCGTCAACGACATGACGGCGGACGAGCGCCAGGACCGGGCGACCTTCATCCTCACGCTCGTGCTCAACTTCGCCCTGGTCCTGGTCACCCTCGTCAAGGGGAAGGTCCGGCTGGCCGTGATCGGGACCCTCATCCCGTTCGTGGCGATCGTCGGCGCCCTCCGGCTGGCCCGCCCCGGCTCCTGGTGGTCCCGGCACCTCTACGGGCGCCGCCACAAGGCCAGGGCCCGCGCCGCGATCCGCGCCTACCGCCACGACAAGCGCTGGACCAAGGTCAGGCGCCGGTTCCAGGACGTCATCGGCGGTTTCCAGGAGCGGGTGCCCGGACGGGGCTCTCCGCCTTCCTGACCCGCTCGCGCCACGCCTCCACCGCGATCAGGACGAGGACGGCAGCGATCGCCGCGAGGTGCTCCTTGCCCGCCAGGTTCGGCTTGACGACCACCTCGACCACCATCGCCACCACGACGGCCGCGCCCGTCCACCGGGCCCCGTACCGCCGGCAGACGTAGACGGCCAGGCCCACCACGGCGGCCGAGGGGCCGGTGTCGACGACCTGCGCGTCGGAGGCGGGCAGCCCGAACGGACTGTCCGGTCCGATCGCGATGCCCACGCGCGCGTAGAGCGTGCCGGCCAGCGTCGCCAGATAGGCGACGCCGAGCGTCCGCCACCGCCCGATGCAGATCTCGGCGATCCCGAAGACCAGCAGCACCTGGGCCAGGGCGCCCCAGACGGGCAGGTCGAGCGCGGGGACGAAGAGCGAGAGCGGGGTCCGCAGCAGCGCGACCCACACCGGGTCCTCGGCCCGCACGAAGCCGATGTCCTGGACCGGCCGGTACCCCCAGTCCTGGTTCTGCACGATCTGGAACAGGGCGGTGAGGCAGACGGCCGCCAGCGTCATCGGCACCGCCCGCCACCGCGCGGTCACGAGTCCGGTCCGCAGGGTGGTGAACAGCGGCCCCCACTCGCGGTGGGCGAACCGCTTCAGGCGCTCGTTCAACGACCGCTCGCCAGATGTCTGCGGTGCATCCACTTGGGCAGGCCGGGGGCCTCCAGGAAGCCTTCGGCCCGCCCGGCCGCGAGGCCGATGCGCAGCAGGTCCGCACTCTTCTCGAAGAGCATGAATCGGGGCTCCCAGATCGGTCGGTACTTGGCGTTGGCGCGGTACAGCGACTCGATCTGCCACCAGCGGGAGAAGAAGCTGAGCAGGGAACGCCACATGCGCAGCACGGGTCCCGCCCCGAGCTTCGAGCCACGTTCGAAGACGGAGCGGAACATGGCGAAGTTCAGTGAGACCTGAGTGATCCCGATCTCCTTGGCGCGCTGGAGGAGTTCGATCACCATGAACTCCATCAGGCCGTTCTCCGACTCGCGGTCACGGCGCATCAGGTCGAGCGAGAGCCCCTTCGGGCCCCAGGGGACGAAGGACAGCACCGCCCGCAGCTCGCCCTGGTCGTCGGTGCACTCCAGCATCACGCAGCGGCCGTCGCGCGGATCGCCGAGCCGGCCGAGCGCCATCGAGAAGCCCCGCTCGGTCGCCCCGTCCCGCCAGTCGTCGGCCTTGCGCAGCAGCTCGGCCATCTCGTCGGCCGGGATGTCCTCGTGGCGCCGGATCCGGACCTCGTACCCGGCCCGCTTGACCCGGTTGAAGGCCTGCCGGACCGTGCGCATCGCCCGGCCGTCCAGGGTGAACTCGTCGGTCTCCACGATGGCCTCGTCGCCCAGCTCCAGGGCGTCCAGGCCGTGCCGGGCGTAGATGGTGCCGGCCTCCTCGCTCGCCCCCATCACCGCCGGGATCCAGCCGTGCTCGCGGGCCTCGGCCAGCCAGGGCTCGATGGCCCCGGGCCACGCCTCGGGGTCGCCGATCGGGTCGCCCGAGGCGAGGGACACCCCGCCGACCACCCGGTAGGTGACGGCCGCCTTCTCGCTGGGCGACCACACGACGCTCTTCTCGCGCCGCAGCGCGAAGTAGCCGAGCGAGTCGCGGTCCCCCTGCTTGTCCAGCAGGGCCCGCAGCCGCTCCTCGTCCTCCTCGGTGAGCGGGTCGGTGGCCCGCCGGGAGCGGAAGGCCGCGAACAGCACGGCGAACAGGAGCAGCGTGGACAGGACGTTGATGGTGACGTCGACCCAGCCCGGCGTCGAGATGTTCGGCAGGCGCGAGTCGTCCGCGGCCAGGGTGATCAGCCGCATCACGCCGTACCGCCAGCGCTCCAGGAAGGTGGAGGGGACGGTGGCGGTGTTGGTGACGGTGACCAGGACGGCGGCGAGCAGCGAGGTGACGAGCAGACCGCCGAACGCCACGGCCGCGGCGAGCAGCGGGTTGGAGCGGTCGCCCTTCGCGTAGAACTCCTTGCGGCCCAGCAGCAGCGCCACGACGAAGGTCGCGGTCAGTGCGAGCGAGACCCAGTTCTGCGCGTGCCCGCGGATCTCCGGGAAGATCATCACCAGCGCGAAGAGCAGCAGGAAGAGCCCCCCGAGCACCATGTTGAGGATCCACGCCGCCCGCTTTCGGCGCCGCATGGTGATCGCCAGGAAGAGGGTGAAGACCCCCGAGGCGAAGCCCGCCGTGAGCATGTACGGCGTGAAGTAGTTGTCCTCGTTGTGCCGGCGCAGGTCCTGCCCGAAGGAGACCCAGACGGCGCTCAGGAAATTGATGAACGTGACGACGCGCAGGTACCAGACGGCGAACGCGGCGCTGCGCCGCGAACGGACCGTACTGCCCCGGGGCGCTGCTTCGGCGGACAAACGGACCTCTCCCATGAAAAGCGATCATATGGGGCACCGCTTCCCCGGCCGAGACACCGGGGCGGCCACGCGCGCGTGGCGCGCGGCCGCCCCGGGGCCGGTCGGTCCGTCGTCCTCAGTGCTCCTCGTCCACCGCGCCCGACCCGGCCGGATCCGGACGCTCGGGCAGCTCCGCGGCGAACGCGGCCGCGGCCCGGACGAGGGGAAGTGCGAGCAGGGCACCGGTTCCCTCACCCACATGGACGCCATGGTCGAGCAGGGGGTTGAGCGCCATCCGGTCCAGCGCCTTCGTCTGCGCCGGCTCGCCGCTGACCTGACCCGCCAGCCACCAGTCCGGCGCCCGGAACGCCGCCCGCTGCGCCACCAGCGCGCAGGCCGCCCCCACCACGCCGTCCAGGATCACCGGCATCCGCCGCACCGACGCCTGGAGCAGGAAGCCGGTCATCGCCGCCAGGTCCGCCCCGCCGACCGCGGCGAGCAGCTCCAGCTGGTCGCCCAGGACGGGCCGGGCCCGCCGCAGCGCGTCACGGATCGCCGCGCACTTGCGCATCCACGCCAGGTCGTCGATCCCCGCGCCGCCCCGGCCCGTCACCACCGAGGCGTCCGTCCCGCAGAGCGCCGCGATCAGCGTCGAGGCCGCCGTCGTCCCGCCGACGCTCAGGTCGCCGAGCACCACCAGGTCGGTGCCCGAGTCGGCCTCCTCGTCGGCGATCGCGATGCCGAGCCGGACCGCCGCCTCGGTCTCCTCCGCCGTCAGCGCGTTCTCCACGTCGATCCGGCCGCTGCCGCGCCGCACCCGGTGGCGCACCACCTCGGCCGGCAGCAGCTCGGGCTCGCAGTCCAGACCGGCGTCCACGACCCGCACCGGCACGTCCGTCGAGCGGGCCAGCACGGCCAGCGGGCTCGCCCCGTCCAGGACCGCCCGCACCAGCTCGTGCGCGGTGCCCGCGGCGCGGCCGGAGACGTCCAGCGAGGCCACCCCGTGGTCGCCCGCGAAGAGCACCACCCGCGGCTGCTCGATCGCCCGCACCTTCACCGTCGCCTGCGCCGCCGCCAGCCACTCGCCCAGCTCGTCCAGGCGCCCCAGCGCGCCGGGCGGCACGGTCAGCCGCTCCCGGCGCTCCTCGGCGTCACGCCGGATCCCGCCGTCGGGGCGCTCGATCAGATCGGAGAAGTCGTCCAGGTTCACGGGTGTCCGCCTCGGGGCAATCAGCTGGGGCCAGGCCGGTGGCCATCGGTGATCGCACCCTACCCGCGCAGCACCAGGGGCTGACCGGCGACCACGAGGACGACCTGCTCGCACTCGTCGGCGAAGGCCGCGTTCAGCCGCCCCAGTTCGTCCCGGAACCGGCGCCCCGACGCGGTGCCCGGCACCACCCCGGACCCGACCTCGTTCGTGACCGCCACGACCGTGCGCCGCGTCGCCCGCACCGCCGCCACCAGCTCCGCCGTCCGTTCCCGCAGCGCCGTCCGCCCGCCCGACGCCCACCGCTCGTCGTCCCAGGCGCCCACCCGGTCCATGGCGTCCGTCAGCCACAGCGACAGACAGTCGATCAGCAGCGCGGGCCCCTCCCCGGTCAGCAGCGGGACCAGGTCGCAGGTCTCGGCGGTACGCCAGGAGCCGGGCCGCCGCTCCCGGTGCAGCCCGACCCGCTGCGCCCACTCGGTGTCGCCCTCGCGGGTCCCGCCGGTCGCCACGTACAGCACCTCGGGGAAGGTCTCCAGACGCCGCTCGGCCTCCACCGACTTGCCCGACCGGGCCCCGCCGGTCACCAGCGTCCGCCGCGGCACGTCCGGCACCTCGTGGTAGTCGCCCACGTACAGCGTCGTCCCGTCCGGAACCGCCCGCGCCCCCGCGGCCGCCAGCCGCCGGTCCAGCTCGGCCCCGGTCGGGGCGTCGTGGTCCAGGTGCGCCGCGATCACCTCGGTGGCCGGCCCGACCGCCCCGGTCGCCCGCAGCCGGGCCAGCGCGTCCGGGCGGCCCGTCACGTCGCCGATCACCATGTCGTACGGCACCCGGTGGTCCTCGGGGAGCCCCGCCGGAGCGCCGCCGGGCGGCAGGTACAGCAGCCGCTCGCCGTCCGCCGACGTCACCTCGTACCCGGTCCCCGGGGAGTCCATCGACACCGCGCGCACGGTGTGCCCGCTGATGAGCGTCAACTCCCGTCCGTCCGGCACCCGCCCCGCCGTCGGCAGCCCCGCGGGCACCTCCACGGCCGGCCCGTCGTGCGGATGCGAGAGCAGGACCTGCCGCACGCCCACGAGCGAATGCCCCGAGCGGGCCGCCGCCAGCGCGGCCCCCGGGGTCAGGTCGAGCAGCAGGGCCCCGTCCACCAGCAGCGCGGTCGCGGCCCGCGCACGGGTACCGCGGGAGAGCGCGCACACCGCGCAGGGGCAGTCGGGGCGGGGGAGCCCGAGCGGGGCTCCGGTGCCGAGCAGAGTCAGTTCCACCCTCAGATCCTCCCGCGCCGCCGCGAGGCGTGCGCGCCCGGCTACGCTGCGGGCAGGAAACCGATCATCCGGTGAGCTCCAGGAGGCGGACATGGCATGGACGTGGCGGTTCGAGAAGTCCGACGGCACACAGGTCGAGCCGGTGGTGACCCCGGAGGAGTTCACCACCCAGGGCGACGCCGAGAGCTGGATCGGCGAGCACTGGCGTGACCTCCTCGGCGGCGGCGCCGACCAGGTGACCCTCTCCGAGGACGGCGCCAAGATCTACGGCCCGATGCCCCTGGACGCGGAGGGCTAGAACCCCCTCCCGAGCCCGTCGGGGCCCGGAAGCACGACCCGGAGGCCGGCGGGGGGCGGCAGAACCGTGCCCCCTGTCCGCCGCCCGTCCCCTGCGGCGGTCAGGCAAGATCCGGAAGAGACGGCCTGGGGCCTGTCGTCAAAATCCCCTCGTTGCCCGAAGGGCGGCCCTGCGGCGTCTGGTGCGTGCTCTCGGTGTGCCGGGTGGAAGTGCTCGTACGGGGCGTACTCGCGCTTTCGCCCGGCGCGGCGAGAGCGCGTGCCAGGCGTCGCGGGGCAGAGGGGATGGTGACGGCAGGCCCTAGCTGTATTGATCACGAGCGTTGTTGACACTGGTCTGGTCTTGAACATGGCGAAGACCTCCGGTGTGGTGGGAGCTGTCTAGGAACTCACCGCCCGGAGGTCTTCGTGCCCCACCGTAATGCCCGGCTGACCGTCTTCGGTAGGAGACTGCTGGTCGAACGTGTCTGCTCTGGCCGTCCGGTCGCCCATGTGGCCGCGGAAATGGGCATCTCCCGGGCCACGGCCCACAAGTGGATCCGCAGGTGGCGGGCCGAGGGAGATGCGGGCCTGCACGACCGGGCGAGCCGGCCACGCACCACCCCGCACCGGACCGCGTCCGACATCGAGGACCGGGTCTGCGAGCTGCGGCAAACCCGCAAACTCGGGCCGGCCCGAATCGGCCCGATCGTGGGCCTGCCCGCCTCGACCGTGCACCGGATCCTGACCCGTCACCGGCTCAACCGGCTGGCCTGGATGGACCGCCCGACCGGGACGGTGATCCGCCGCTACGAACGAGACCGGCCCGGCGAGCTGATCCACGTGGACGTGAAGAAGCTCGGACGGATTCCCGACGGCGGCGGCCACAGGACCCTGGGCCGCCAGGCCGGCCGGGTCACCCGCAGCAGCGTGGGTTTCGACTACGTCCACTCCGCCGTCGACGATCACAGCCGGCTGGCCTACAGCGAGATCCACCCGGACGAGAAGGTCGCGACCTGCGCGGCCTTCCTGGCCCGCGCGGCCGCGTTCTTCCAGGCCCAGGGCATCACCCGCATCGAACGGGTCCTGACCGACAACGCCTGGGCCTACCGCAAGGGCCTGGCCTGGAAGAACGTCCTGGCCGACCTCGGCGCGACCGGCAAACTCACCCGGCCCTACCGGCCGCAGACCAACGGCAAGGTCGAACGCTTCAACCGCACCCTGCTCGACGAATGGGCCTACATCCGGCCCTACACCTCAAACCACGAGCGCACAGCGGCCCTGGCAGACTTCCTCCACACCTACAACCACCACCGCTGCCACACCGCACTCGACGGACACCCGCCCATCACCCGCGTCAACAACCCTGCGGGTCAATACACCTAGCCCCGCCGTACTCCGCAGAGGTGCAGCAGCGCGGCGATCCGCCGGTACGGTTCGGTGCGCCCGGCCCGGTCCTCGGCGGCGAGCAGCCGCTCCAGCTCCTCGGCCGGCGGCAGGCCCGCCCCGGAGGGGAGGCCGTCGGTGAAGACCCGCACGCCGTACCAGGCGTGCAGCGGGGCGGCGATCCCCGCGAGCGTCGACGTCAGCGCGTCGAGCCGGTCGGCCCGCGTCTTGACGCCGTGGTCGTCGGTCATGACCTCGCTGTCGAAGCCCGCGAGGGCGCCCGACCAGTCACCCGCGAGGCCCGGCCGCATGGCGAGGGCCTCGGCGTTGCGGACCACCAGGGAGAGCAGACCGCCGGGGGCCAGCATCCGGGCCAGCCCCGCCAGCAGTGCGTCCGGCTCGTCCGCGTACATGAGGACGCCGTGGCAGAGCACCACGTCGAAACTGCCGGGCAGGAAGTGGACGCCGGTCTCGCGTCCGTCCCCCTCGATCATCCTGACGCGCTCGCGGATGCCCGCGGGCTCCTTCGCCAGCGACTCGCGCGCCGTCTTGAGCAGCTCGGGATCGGCCTCCAGGCCGGTCACCGTGTGCCCGGCCCGCGCGAGGCGCAGCGCCTGCAAGCCCTGCCCCATGCCCGCGTCGAGGATCCTCAGCCGCTGCCCCACCGGGTAGCGGCCGGATATCTGCTCGTCGAGCTGACGGGCGACGATCTCCTGCCGGATGGTGTCGCGCAGGCCGCCGAGCCCTGTGGACTGGGCGACGGCGGGCAGCACGGGGCCGCCCGCCTCCCAGGTCGACGCGATCGGGTCTTCCTCGCCGAGGGTGGTCCCGCCGCGCTCCGAGCTGTCGGCGCTCAGGGCCGCTCTCCGCGCTTGACCTGCGGCTTCGGCAGTCGCAGGCGGCGCATCTGCAGCGTCCGCATCAGGCCGTAGGCGATCGCGCCGCGCTTCGGCTCGTTCGGGAAGCGCTCGTTCAGCTGCTTGCGCAGCCGGATCCAGATGCCGACCGAGTCGATGACGATCAGGACGATCACACCGAGCCAGAGCAGCAGGGAGATGTTCTGGAGACCGCGGTTGGCGTTGCCGAACAGCGACAGCACGAGGATCACCACGGCCATCGGCAGGAAGAACTCGGCGATCGCGAAGCGGGAGTCGACGAAGTCGCGCACGAAGCGGCGGACCGGACCCTTGTCGCGGGCGGGCAGGTAACGCTCGTCGCCGCTGGCCAGCGCCTCGCGCTGACGGGCCAGGTCGGAGCGGCGTGCCTCGCGCTGGCGCTTGGCGGCCTCCTTGCGGTCGGTCGGCACCGACGCGGCGCGACGGCGCTGGGTCTGCGCGTCGCTCCGCTTCGGGGTCGGGCGGCCCTTGGGGGCCTCGGGGTCGCGGGGCTGCTTGGTGGAGAGGTCCGCCGTCACCTTGTCGGTGGGGGCCTTCTCGTCCTTCGAACGGCTACGGAACACAAAACCCAAGGGTACGGGGTGGTGGGCATGGACCCCAGCTCGGGCGGGAACGATCCGCTAACGGACTGCGTCCTGGGGAGTACGTACGGAGGACGAGCAGGGTCTCCCCCGAGATCCGTCTCCACCCTGGGCCTGACGAAGATCCGGGCGCAGTCGTCCTTGGGGAGGAGCGCATCCCGCTCCGAACAGTGCGGTAATGGAGACAGGGCCCGTACTGTGGATCCTGTTGGAGAGCTGGAGCCGAAGTCCGTCAGAAGGGGGCGCGCGAAGCCCATGAGCGGTGTCATGAAGCGTATGGGGATGATCTTCCGCGCGAAGGCGAACAAGGCCCTTGACCGGGCCGAGGATCCGCGCGAGACGCTCGATTACTCCTACCAGAAGCAGCTGGAGCTGCTGCAGAAGGTGCGGCGCGGCGTGGCCGACGTCGCCACCTCCCGCAAGCGGCTCGAACTCCAGCTGAACCAGCTGCAGGGCCAGTCCGCCAAGCTGGAGGACCAGGGCCGCAAGGCCCTCGCCCTCGGCCGCGAGGACCTGGCGCGCGAGGCCCTGTCCCGCCGCGCCGCCCTCCAGCAGCAGGTCAGCGACCTGGAGGTGCAGCACCAGACGCTGCAGGGCGAGGAGGAGAAGCTCACCCTCGCCGCCCAGCGCCTCCAGGCCAAGGTCGACGCCTTCCGCACCAAGAAGGAGACGATCAAGGCGACCTACACGGCGGCCCAGGCCCAGACCCGGATCGCCGAGTCCTTCTCCGGCATCTCGGAGGAGATGAGCGACGTCGGCCTGGCGATCCAGCGGGCCGAGGACAAGACCGCGCAGCTCCAGGCACGCGCCGGGGCCATCGACGAGCTGCTCGCCTCGGGCGCCCTGGACGACCAGTCCGGGCTCGCCAAGGACGACATCCAGGCCGAGCTCGACCGCCTCTCCGGCGGCACCGATGTCGAGCTGGAGCTCCAGCGCATGAAGGCCGAACTGGCCGGCGGCCCGTCGGCGCAGCAGCAGGCCATCGAGGGCGGCGGGGGGGGGGGGGGGGAGGAGAGGAAACAAAAGGCCCACCCCCCCCCCCCCCAACAACCACCCCCCCCGACG
>NZ_JBVJMN010000094.1:0-23829 GCF_055584185.1 Streptomyces sp. NPDC104202
CCCCCCCCCCCCCCCCCCCCCCCCCCCCCCCCCCCCCCCCCCCCCCCCCCCCCCCCCCCCCCCCCCCCCCCCCCCCCCCCCCCCCCCCCCGGCGTGTGCGTCCGACGATCAGCCGCCCATCGCGGCGACCACCGAACGCGGACGCAGGTCGGCCCAGTTGGCCTCCACGTACTCGGAGCACTCCTGCTTGCTGCCCTCCTCGCGGACCAGCTGCCAGCCCTCGGGGCGGCGGATCCGGGCGGGCCACAGCGAGTGCTGGCCCTCGTCGTTGGCCAGGACGACGAAACGGCCGTCTGCGTCGTCGAACGGATTGGTAGCCATGGCTTCACCTCTGTGGGTTCCGTGGAACGGGGATCCGGTGCCGCACCGGTGTCTCGACGCTACGAGACGGTGTGCGCCGGTTCGGGCAGCCCGTGCGGCAGTTGGGCGGCAGCCCGCCGGCCGGCGGGGGTCACACCAGGACGCGCGACACCTCGTGGGCGCGCGTCACGGCGATGCCGGTGGCCACGGCGGCGGCCCGCACCGAGCCGAGCGCCTCGCGCAGCAGCTCCGTGCGCCGGTGCGGCTGGTCGGCCAGCTCCGGACGGTCGGCGTCGATCAACTGCATCGCCGCCTCGAGGACGGCGAACTTCGCCTCTCCCAGGGGCTCGTGGCGATCGGTCTCGGACATGACGTCGAGCAGGGCCGCGGCCAGTTCCGCGGTGGGGGCGATCTGGGACATGGGTCCACTCCTCAGGGTGTCTCGGGCGCGTGCTCCCGCACTCCGCTCCGGCCGGCGTCGCGGCGGCGGAATCCGACTGTAGGACGGCCCGTGAAAGGGGAGCCGACCGGCGGCGGCAACTGCCGCCCGGCTGCCGCCCCGGGCGCCGGTCGGCCGCTCGCGGCGTTCCTACGATCGATGCCGAAGGGAAGTTCCGAGCGGTCCAGGACCTCCTTCTCCCACTTGGCACCCCACGATGTGGACGAAGTGATGATGCAGCCTGCGGAAGTGGCGTCCCGAGCTCGATCCGGGCCGCTGGACGTGATGGTCACCGGACTACCGTCCGATGCCCACACCTGGAATCTCGTGTTCATTCAACTGCTGATCGAAGACCTGGGACACCACGTCGTCAATCTGGGCCCGTGCATACCCCAGGACGAGATCGTGGAGTCCTGCGGGAAGTTCCAGCCCGACCTGCTCGTCGTGAGCAGCGTCAACGGCCACGGCTTCCAGGACGCCGAGGAGCTGATCCGGACGATCCGCTCGCGCTGGGAACTGGCCGGCCTGCCGGCCGTCATCGGCGGCAAGCTGGGCGTCCTCGGCGCCGAGGGCCGGGCCGGGAACGGGCGCAGGCTCGTCGAGGCCGGCTTCGACGCGGTGTTCGAGGAGGACCAGGGCCTCGGCGCCTTCGAGGAGTTCCTCGCCGCCCTGGCCGCGAACAGGGGACCGGCCGCGCCGGCCGCCCCCCTCGCGGCGGCGGCCGTGGCCCCCCTCGCGCCGGCCGCCCGGCTGGAAGGGGTGGCACGGTGACGTCCTTCGGACGGTTCGTGGCCGCCGCCCGCGCCCGGGGCTCCCTCGTGGTCCAGCCCCGCATGGGCTTCTCCGAGCCCGCCCGGATGCGGGCCGGGCTCAGGGCCACCAAGGGCGCCGCCGATGCGGTCGCCGGCACCCTCACCATCGACAGCTACACCCGGGTCGGCGACGAGCCCTCCGCGGTCCGCGCCCTGGGCCGAGGAGTCCCGCTCAACGGCTACCCCATCACCTCCTACAGCCCGGACACCTCGCGCTGGGTGCTCGACGGCATCGAGGAGGCCGGCTTCCCGGTCCAGGTCCGGCACGGCTCGGCGCGCCCGCAGCGGATCGTCGCCGCGCTCGCCCGGCTCGGCCTCACCGCGACCGAGGGCGGACCCGTCTCGTACTGCCTGCCCTACGGCCGCACCCCGCTCGTCGACTCGGTCCGCAACTGGCAGGAGACCTGCGAGCGGCTGGCCGCCCTGCGCGCCGACGGGGCCGAACCGCACCTGGAGAGCTTCGGCGGCTGCATGCTCGGCCAGCTGTGCCCGCCGGGACTCCTCGTGGCGATCAGCGCCCTGGAGGGCGTGTTCTTCCACCGGGCGGGACTGCGCTCCATCTCGCTGAGCTACGCCCAGCAGACCAGTCCCGCGCAGGACCGGCAGGCGGTGCGCGCACTCCGCCGCCTGGCTGCCGACCTTCTGCCGGAGACGGACTGGCACATCGTGGTGTACACCTACATGGGGGTCTACCCCCGCTCCACCCGCGGCGCCCACGCCCTCCTGGAGGACTCCGCCGCACTGGCGGTCACGGCGGGCGCCCAGCGACTGATCGTCAAGACGGCCGCGGAGGCCCACCGCATCCCGACCGTCGCCGAGAACGTCCGCGCCCTGCGCATCGCGGCCGACGCGGCGGCCCGCGCCGCCGGGGGGACCGACGGGGCCGACGACCCGGCGGACAACCCGGTGTACGCGGAGGCCCGTGCCCTCGTGGACGCCGTCCTCGGCCTGGACGCCGACCTCGGCACCGCGCTGCTCAAGGCCTTCGAGCGCGGCTACCTCGACGTCCCCTACTGCCTCCACCCCGACAACGCGGGTCGCTCCCGCAGCCACATCGACGCGACGGGCCGCCTGACCTGGTCGGACATCGGTGCCATGCCCATCGGGCGGGTCACCGGCCGGCGCGGCTCCCGGCTCACCGCGACCGGACTCCACGACGCGCTGACCTTCGTCCAGCGCCGCTACGACGACCACCCCGACCACGACGACGACCGCACCCCGGCCGTTCCGCTCCTTCAGGAGGTATGACCGTGACCGTCACCATCGCCGAGGCCGTGGACGAGGCACTGCTGCCCTTCCCTTCCTCCCCCGACGCGCACCTCACCGACCCGCTGACCCGGGCCACGCTGCGCGTGCAGAGCCGGATGCTCGCCGCCACCCGCGCCTTCCTGACGGCCCGCGGCTTCCAGGAGCTGCTGCCGCCGATCATCGGCCCGGTCACCGACCCCGGCATCCGCGGCTCGAAGCAGGTGGACGTCGACTTCTACGGCCACAAGTACAAGATGATGACGAGCGCGATCCTCTACAAGCAGGCGTCGCTGCTCGCCTTCGACAAGATCTTCTACATCGCGCCGAACGTCCGCCTGGAGCCGCTGGAGACGGCGGTCACCCACCGCCACCTCGCCGAGTTCCACCAGATCGACGTCGAGATCCGCGACGCCCGCCGCGAGGACGCGATGGACCTCGCCGAGCAGCTCGTCACCCACGTCGTCGCCGACGTCGTCGCCGGCCTGCCGGGCGACCTCGACCTCCTCGGCCGGGACACCGGAGCCCTGCGCGAGGCCGTCGCCGCCTCCTTCGGGCGCGTCGGCCACCGGCAGGCCACCACCGAGCTCATCGACCTCGGCCACCCGCAGGACCCGGCCGCCGAGATCGACTGGCAGGGCGAGGAGATCGTCTCCGCCCGCGCCGAGCGGCCCTTCTTCATCACCGACTACCCCAAGGGATCGCGAGGCTTCTACGACAAGGAGGACGCCGAACAGCCCGGTGTGCTGCGGAACTTCGACCTGATCGCCCCCGAGGGCTACGGCGAGCTGGCCAGCGGCAGCGAGCGCGAGCACGACTACGCCACCCTCGTCACCCGCATGCGCGAGACCGGCGAGAACCCCGCCAAGTACGGCTGGTACCTGGACCTGGCCCGCCGGGGGATCCCCGCCAGCTCCGGCTTCGGCATCGGCCTGGAGCGCTTCACCCGCTACGTCACCGGCCGGCAGGCCGCCTGGCAGGCCAGCGCCTACCCCAAGCTCCCCGGGGTGGTGTCGGCATGAGCACCGCACTCGTCGCGGACGGCTTCCCCGAGGAGCAGGTCCGCCTGCGCGCCCGTCAGGGCGCCGGGGCCGTCTTCCCGGCCGAGTCCGGCTACGGCAGCGGTCTGCTCGGCGCGGTCCCCGCGCCGGCGGCCGGCCGGGCCCCGCACGACCCGGACGACGTGCTGGAGCGGATGCGGATCGTGCCCCCGGTCTTCATGCCCGAGCGGCTGAAGAAGCTCATCGACCTGGCCCGCGAGCCGCTGTACACCGACGTCGCACTCGACACGGTCATCGGCGGGTTCACCAGCCGGCTGCCGCTGTACGTGTCGGCCTTCGGCTCCACCCAGGTCGCCAGCCGCGACCTCGGCGAGGCCGCCGGACGCCAGGCCGGAGCGCTCGGCATCCCGCTGGTCATCGGGGAGAACGTCGTCCCCGTCAACGGCTACCGCAGCGCCGGCGAGAACGGCGTCTCGCCGCTCCTCGGCCGGATCGCCGCCTACGCCGAGGCCGCCGACGACGAGCACGGGGGAGTCGTCGTCCAGCAGTCCACCGAGGACGCCGACGCCGAGGTGTGGAACCTCGTCTACAGCGACCCGGTCAGCGAGCCGCTCCTCGCCGGCGGCCGCCTCGCCTTCGAGCTGAAGGTCGGCCAGGGCGCCAAGCCCGGCCTCGGCGGACTCACCCTCCTCAGCCGCGAGACCGCGGGCCGGGTCGCCGAGCAGTTCGCCCTCGACGAGGTGTACGGCACCGGCGGCGACCGCGTCCTGCGGGTCGCCAGCCCCGGCACCTTCACCGAGGAGATCCTGCGCCAGCAGATCCGCCTCATGCGGAACAACTTCCCCCGCGCCCGGGTGTGGGTGAAGCTTCACCCCGGCCGCGACGTGGCCCGGGCCGCCGCCACCGCCTGGGCGGCCGGCGCGGACTCCGTCACCGTCGACGGCGCGGAGGGCGGCACCGCCTGGGCGCCGACGGCCTTCCTCGGCCACGTCGGTCTCCCGCTCGCCGACTGCCTCCGCCGGGTCGGGCGCACCGACCACTGCCTGCTCGCCAGCGGCCGCATGTGGGAGGGCACCCGCGCGGTCAAGGCCCTCGCCCTCGGAGCCCGCGCCGTCGGTCTCGGCCGCGCCGCCCTCCTCGCCGTCGACGAGGACGCCGAGGCCGGCCTGACCCGCCTCGTCGAGGCACTCGCCCTCGAACTGCGCATGCTGACCAGCGCGGTCGGCAAGTACCACGTGAACGCCCTGGACCCGGAGGACCTGTTCCTGCCCGGGCCCTGGGAACCGGCGCCCGGCGCCGCCTAGCCCGCCTCAGCACCACACACGCGATTCCCAGTCGTGGCCGTACGGGATGTCCGGCACGCCGCGAGATACCCGTGCACGCCCGAACCTTCGAGAATGGTGTCGAGAAGATGTCTCACCAGCCCACCGTCCAGGCTCCCGCCGTCGACATCGACGCGTACAACAGCACCGCCGTGCGGCTCCCCGAGGGCGCCCTGCACGAGTTGTTCGCCGCCCAGGCCGCACGGACCCCGGACGCCGTGGCGCTGGTGTGCGGGGAACGCGAACTCACCTACCGCGAGCTGGAGTCGGCCGCCACGGCGCTGGCCCACGTGCTGCGCGACCGGGGCGTCCGGCCCGGCGACGGCGTCGCCCTCTTCCAGGACCGCTCCCTCGCCTACGTCGTCGCGATGCTCGCGGTCCTGAAGACCGGCGGCGCGTACGTGCCGCTCGACCCGCGCCAGCGGGAGGAGCGACGCGCCTTCCTCCTCGCCGACACCGGCGCCGTCCTGCTCGTCACGGACCGCGACGAGCAGGACCTGGCCTTCGCGGGCGACCTCCCCGTGCTCCGGCTCACCGAGGACGTGACCCTGCCGCAGCGAGCCGTGGGCCCGCTCGACGTCGCGGTCCACCCCGACCAGCTCGCCTACGTGATGTACACGTCGGGTTCGAGCGGTACGCCGAAGGGCGTGGCCAACACCCATCGCAACGTGGTCGAGCTGGCCCTCGACCCGTGGTGGGGGGCGGGGGAGCGGCACCGCCGGGTGCTGGCGTACTCGCCGCTCGCCTTCGACTCCTCCACCTACGAGCTGTGGGTGCCGCTCCTGAGCGGCGGCACCGCCGTCGTCCTGCCCGCGCCGAAGCTGGACATCGCCGAACTGGGCGAGGCCCTGGTGCGGCACGGCATCAGCGCGGTGTACTTCACGACGGCGCTCTTCGACGCGATGGCGTCCGAGGCCGTGGAGTCCCTCGCGGGCCTCGCGGAGATCTGGACGGGCGGCGACGTCCTGTCGCCGGTCGCGCTCCAGAAGGTGCTGGACGCCTGCCCGACGACCTCGGTGGTCCACGCCTACGGCCCCACCGAGTCCACGGTCTTCTGCAGCTACCAGGCGTTCGGCCCCGCCGAACGGCGGGTGGAGCGCCTCCACCTCGGTGTGCCGATGGCCAACACCCGCATGTACGTCCTGGACGAGGACCTCCGGCCGGTCGAGACCGGCGTGGTCGGCGAACTGTACGTCGCCGGCGGCCACCTGGCCCGGGGATACGTCGGCCGCCCCGCCGTGAGCGCCGAGCGGTTCGTCGCCGACCCGTTCGGGCCCGCCGGCGAGCGGATGTACCGCACCGGGGACCTCGCCCGCTGGAACGAGCACGGCGAGATGGTCTTCGAGGGCCGCGCCGACCAGCAGGTCAAGCTCCGCGGCTTCCGCATCGAACTCGGCGAGATCGAGACCGTCCTCCTCGACCACGCCTCCGTGGCCCAGGCGGCGGTGATCGTCCGCGAGGACCGGCCCGGCGACAAGCGGCTCGTCGCCTACGTCGTGCCCGCCGCCGGCACCCGCGTCGACACCGAGGCCCTCCACGGATACGCCGGCGAGCGCCTCGCCGAGTACGCCGTGCCCTCCGCCTTCGTCGAGCTCGCCGACCTCCCGCTGACCGCCAACGGCAAGCTCGACCGCCGCGCCCTGCCCGCCCCGCTCGTCGGCGGCGCCGGCGGACGCACCCCCCGCACCCCCGCCGAGGAGGTGCTGTGCGGCCTCTTCGCCGACGCCCTCGGCGTGGCGGCCGTCTCCATCGACGACGACTTCTTCCGCCTCGGCGGCCACTCCCTCCTCGCCACCCGGCTCGTCGGCCGCATCCGCACCGCCCTCGCCACCGAGCTCTCCCTGCGCGACTTCTTCCAGCACCCCACCGTCGCCGGACTCGCCCAGCGGATCGCCCAGGGCTCCGGCGCGGCCCTGCGCCCCGCGCTCACCGCCGCCGGGCGCTCCGACGACGACCTCCCGCTCTCCGCGGCCCAGCGCCGCCTCTGGTTCCTCGACCAGATGGAGGGGCCGTCCGCGACGTACAACATCCCCCTCGCCGTCCGCCTCACCGGCGCCGTCGACCCCGAGGCCCTGCGGCAGGCCCTCGCCGACGTCCTCGCCCGCCACGAGGTGCTGCGGACCACCTACCCCGTCCACGAGGGCGAGCCCCGGCAGCACATCGCCCCCGCCGACGAGATCACCGTGCCGCTGGCCGTCGTCCCCGTCACCGAGGACGAACTGCCCGGCCGGCTCGCCGACGAGACCGCGCACCTCTTCGACCTCGCCACCGAACTGCCGCTGCACGCGGTGCTGTTCGAGCTCGCACCGAACCGGAGCGTCCTCGCCCTCGTCGTGCACCACATCGCCTCCGACGGCTGGTCGAACACGCCCCTCATGCGGGACCTCGGCACCGCCTACACCGCCCGCTCGGAGGGCGCCGCGCCCACGTGGGAGCCGCTGCCGGCCCAGTACGCGGACTACGCCCTGTGGCAGCGCGACCTCCTCGCCGACCACGAGGAGAAGCAGCTCGACCACTGGCGCGAGGCGCTCGACCGGCTGCCCACCGAGGTGACCCTGCCCACCAGCAGGCCCCGCCCGGTCGTGGCCTCCTACCGCGGCGCCACCCACACCGTCCACTGCCCGGCCGAGACCCACCAGGCCCTCTCCACCCTGGCCCGGGAGCACGGCGTCACCCTCTACATGGTCGCCCAGGCGGCCACCGTGGCCCTGCTGTCCCGCTCGGGCGCCGGCACCGACATCCCGCTCGGCTCCCTCGTCGCCGGCCGCACCGACGAGGCCCTGGAGGACCTGGTCGGCTTCTTCGTCAACACGCTGGTGCTCCGCACCGACGCCTCCGGGGACCCGACCTTCCGCGAGCTCCTCGACCGGGTCCGCGAGACCGACCTGGCGGCCTGGGCCCACCAGGAGCTCCCCTTCGACCGGCTCGTGGAGACCCTCAACCCCGAGCGCTCCGCGGCCCGCCACCCGCTCTTCCAGGTCATGCTCACCCTCGCCGAGGCCGCCGAGGCGACACCGCGGCTCCCCGGCGTGCGCGCCGAGACCCAGCAGCTCAGCGCGGGCATCGCCAAGTTCGACCTCACCGTCAACTTCTACGAGCACCGCGACCGCGTCGGCCACCCCAACGGACTCGACATCGTCCTGGAGTACGCCACCGACCTGTACGACGCCGACACCGTCGAGGCGGCCGCGGAACGCCTCGCACGGGTCCTGGACGCCGTCATCGCCGATCCGGACGTCAAGGTCGCCGACATCGAGCTGCTCTCCGCCGCCCAGCGCCGCGCGCTGCTCACCGACTACAACGACACCGCCGCCGCCCTGCCCGAGGGCACGCTGCACGGGCTGTTCGCCGCGCAGGCCGCCCGGACCCCGGACGCCACGGCGCTGGAGTGCGGCGGGCTGACGATGAGCTACCGCGCACTCGACCGCGCCTCCGACGCGTTCGCCCGCCGGCTGGCCGCCCGCGGCGTCCGGCCCGGCTCCGCCGTCGGCCTCTACCTGGACCGCTCGGCCGAGTTCATGGTCGCGGTCCTCGCGGTCCTCAAGAGCGGCGGCGCCTACGTCCCGCTCGACCCGCGCCAGCCGGAGGAGCGCCTCGCCTTCATCCTCGCCGACACCGGCGCCCCGCTCCTCGTCACCGACCGGTCCGCCGACGAGGTGCCGTTCGCCCGCGGCCTGGAGGTGCTCGCCGCCCCCGACGTCCCCGCGCTCCTCGCCGACACCGCGGCCGGTGCCCCCGGCACCGCGGTCCACCCGGACGAACTCGCCTACGTGATGTACACGTCGGGTTCGAGCGGTACGCCGAAGGGCGTGGCCAACACCCATCGCAACGTGGTCGAGCTGGCCCTCGACCCGTGGTGGGGGGCGGGGGAGCGGCACCGCCGGGTGCTGGCGTACTCGCCGCTCGCCTTCGACTCCTCCACCTACGAGCTGTGGGTGCCGCTCCTGAGCGGCGGCACCGCCGTCGTCCTCCCGGTCGCCAAGGTCGACGTCGCCGAACTCGGTGACGCCCTGGTGCGTCACCAAATCAGCGCGGTGTACTTCACGACGGCGCTCTTCGACGCGATGGCGTCCGAGGCCGTGGAGTCCCTCGCGGGCCTCGCGGAGATCTGGACGGGCGGCGACGTGCTCTCCGCGGTCGCACTCCAGAAGGTGCTGGACGCCTGCCCGACGACCTCCGTGGTCCACGCCTACGGCCCCACCGAGTCCACGGTCTTCTGCAGCTACCAGGTCTTCGGCCCCACCGAGCGGATGGTCGAACGCCTCCACCTCGGTGTGCCGATGGCCAACACCCGCATGTACGTCCTCGACGCCCGGCTGCGGCCCGTCGTCCCCGGCGTGGTCGGCGAACTGTACGTCGCCGGCAGCCATCTGGCCCGGGGATACGTGGGACGGGGCGCCCTGTCGGCCGAGCGGTTCGTCGCCGACCCGTTCGGGCCCGCCGGCGAGCGGATGTACCGCACCGGGGACCTCGCCCGCTGGAACGAGCACGGCGAGATGGTCTTCGAGGGCCGCGCCGACCAGCAGGTCAAGCTCCGCGGCTTCCGCATCGAACTCGGCGAGATCGAGGCCGCCCTCCTCACCGACCCCTCCGTCGTCCAGGCGGCGGTGATCGTCCGCGAGGACCGCGCCGGCGACAAGCGGCTCGTCGCGTACGTCGTCCCCGCGCCCCGGGGCCGCGTCGACACCGACGCCCTGCGCCGCGACTGCGGGCGGCGGCTCGCCGAGTACATGGTGCCCTCCGCCTTCGTCGAGCTGGACGTCCTGCCGCTGACCGCCAACGGCAAGCTCGACCGTCGCGCCCTGCCCGCCCCGCGCGTCGGCACCGGACCCGGCGGACGCCAGGGCCGCACCCCCGTCGAGGAGGTGCTGTGCGGACTGTTCGCCGACGCCCTCGGGCTGCCGGCCGTCTCCATCGACGACGACTTCTTCCGCCTCGGCGGCCACTCCCTCCTCGGCACGCGGCTGGTCAGCCGCATCCGGCAGCTCCTCGGCGCCCGCGTCTCCGTCCGTGACCTCTTCCGCTGCCCGAGCGTCGCCCGGTTCGCCGAGTTCCTCGCCGAGACCGACGGCGAGGACCGCCGCCCGGTCCTCAAGGCCGCCGCACGGCCGGCCCGCGTCCCGCTCTCCGCGGCCCAGCGCCGCCTGTGGTTCCTCGACCAGATGGAGGGGGCGTCCGCGACGTACAACATCCCCCTCGCCGTCCGTCTCACCGGTGCCCTCGACGCCGACGCGCTGCGCCTGGCCCTCACCGACGTCGTCGGCCGCCACGAGGCGCTCCGCACCGTGTTCCCCGCCGAAGAGGGCACCCCGCACCAGCTGGTGGTGCCGGCCGACGAGGCCCGCGTCGACCTCCCCGTCATCCCGGCCACGGCCGAAGCGCTCCCCGCCGTCCTGCGGGACCTGTCCGCCACCACCTTCGACCTCTCCCGCGAACTGCCCCTCCGCGCCGACCTGGTGAGGATCTCCGACGAGGAGCACGTCCTGCTCCTGGTCGCCCACCACATCGCCTCCGACGGCTGGTCGAACACGCCCCTCATGCGGGACCTCGGCGCCGCCTACACGGCCCGCAGCGAGGGCGCGGCACCCGACTGGGAGCCGCTGCCCGTCCAGTACGCCGACTACGCGCTGTGGCAGGAGGCCCTGCTCGCCGCCGACGAGGACCGCCAGCTCGCCTACTGGCGCGGCGCCCTGGAGCGGCTCCCGGAGGAGGTGACCCTGCCCGCCGACCGGGCCCGGCCGGCCACCGCCTCGTACCGGGGGGCCTCGCTCACCGTCCAGTGCCCCGCCGACCTCCACAAGGCGCTGACCCGGCTGGCCCGCGAGAACGGCACCACGCTCTTCATGGTCGCCCAGGCGGCCACCGCCGTCCTCCTGTCGCGCTCCGGGGCCGGCCCCGACATCCCGCTCGGCTCGCCGGTCGCCGGCCGCACCGACGAGGCCCTGGAAGACCTGGTCGGCTTCTTCGTGAACACGCTGGTGCTGCGCACCGACGTCAGCGGCAACCCGACGTTCCGGGAGCTCCTGGAGCGGGTCAGGGCCACCGACCTCGCGGCCTGGGCCCACCAGGACGTCCCCTTCGACCGGCTCGTGGAGACCCTCAACCCCGAGCGCTCCGCGGCCCGCCACCCGCTCTTCCAGGTCATGCTGTCGGTGACCGACGCGGCCGGCCCGGTGCCCGAACTCGGCGGCCTCCGGGCCGAGTCCGAGTTCACCGCACTCGACATCGCCAAGTTCGACCTCACGTTCACCTTCCACGAGCACCGGACCGGCGACGGGGGCCCGGCCGGCCTCGGCATCACCGTCGAGTACGCCACCGACCTCTACGAGGCCGCCACCGTCTCGGCCGTCACCGCACGGCTGGTCCGCCTCCTGGAGGCGGCCGCCGGTACCCCCGACGTCCCGATCGCCGACCTCGACGTGCTGGCCGCCGAGGAGCGCAGGCAGCTCCTCGACACCTGGCACGGCACCCCGCACAGCCGTCCCGCCGCCTCGCTGCCCCAGCTGTTCGCCGCCCAGGCGGCCCGCACCCCGGACGCCGTCGCCGTCACCCTGGCCGGCCGGCGCCTGACGTACGCGGAGCTCGACCGGCGCGCCAACCGGCTGGCCCACCGGCTGATCGAGGAGGGCGTGCGGCCCGGCTCCCGGGTGGTCCTCTTCCTGGAGCGCTCGCTGGAGGCCGTCGTGGCGATCCTCGCGATCGTCAAGGCCGGCGCGGTGTACGTCCCGCTCGACACCCGCTACCCGACGGACCGCATCGAGCTCATCGTGCGCATGTCCGGCGGCACCCTCTTCGTCACCGACCGCGAGCTGGCCGGTCTCGAACTGCCGCAGGGCGCGCGGGCCCTGAACGTGGCCGACGGCACCGAGGGACTGCCGGAGACGGCGCCCCAGGTCGAGGTCCACCCCGAGCAGCCGGCCTACGCGATGTTCACCTCGGGCTCGACCGGCGTGCCGAAGGGCGTCGTCGTCACCCACCGCAACGTCGCCGAACTCGCCGCCGACACCGCCTTCACCTCCGACGTCCACCGCCGGGTGCTGCTCCACTCGCCGCTCGCCTTCGACGCCACCACCTACGAGCTGTGGGCGCCCCTGCTGTCCGGCGGCACCCTGGTCGTCGCCCCGCCCGGCCTGCTCGACACGGCCGCCCTCGCCAAGATCCTCGCCGAGGAGTCCATCACCGGGCTGTGGCTCACGGTGGGTCTCTTCCGGCTGGTCGCGGAGGAGGACCCGGGTGCCTTCGCCGGGCTGGGGGAGGTGTGGACGGGCGGTGACGTGGTGCCGCCGGAGGCGGTGCGCCGGGTGATGGACGCCTGCCCGGACCTGACGGTGGTCAACGGCTACGGGCCGACGGAGACGACGACGTTCGCCACCTCGCATCCGTTGCACCGGCCCTTCGACTACGACGGCGCCCTGCCCATCGGACGCCCCCTGGACAACACCCGCCTCTACGTCCTCGACGAGCACCTCGGACTGGTCGCCCCCGGCGTCCGCGGCGAGCTGTACATCGCGGGCACCGGACTCGCCCAGGGCTACCTGGACCGGCCGGCGCTCACCGCGGAACGGTTCGTCGCCGATCCCTACGGCCCGCCCGGCTCCCGCATGTACCGCACAGGCGACCTCGTCTGCTGGTCGCGGGAGGGCGAGATCGAGTACCTGGGCCGGGCGGACCAGCAGGTGAAGCTGCGCGGCTTCCGCATCGAGCCCGGCGAGATCGAGTCCGCGCTCGTCGCGCACGGCTCCGTGGCCCAGGCCGCGGTCGTCGTCCGCGAGGACCGGCCCGGCGACAAGCGCCTCGTCGCCTACCTCGTCGGACACGGCGACACCCCACCCGACCCGGACGCGCTGCGCGCCCACGCCGGCGAACTCCTCCCCGACTACATGGTCCCGTCCGCCTTCGTGGCCCTGGACGCCCTGCCCCTCACCGGCAACGGCAAGCTCGACCGCCGCGCCCTGCCCGCGCCGCAGGCCTCCACCGAGAGCACCGGCCGCCGGCCGCGCAACCCGCGCGAGGAAGTGCTCTGCGGGCTGTTCGCCGACGTCCTCGGCGTCCCCGTCGTCTCCATCGACGACGACTTCTTCCGCCTCGGCGGGCACTCGCTGCTCGCCACCCGGCTCGTCAGCCGGATCCGCACCGCCCTCGGGGCCGAACTCCCGGTCCCCGCCCTCTTCGAGAACCCGAACGTGGCCAGCCTGGCCGAGCGGCTCGACCGCGCCGAGAGCGCGCGCCCGAAGCTGCGGCCGATGCGCCGGATGGGAGCCTCCCAGTGATCCCCCTGTCATACGCCCAGCAGCGCCTGTGGTTCCTCGCCCAGCTGGAGGGCCCCTCGGCGACCTACAACATCCCGCTGGCGCTCCGCCTGACCGGCGCCCTCGACACCGAGGCGCTGACCCTGGCCCTCGGCGACGTCGTCGCCCGGCACGAGAGCCTGCGCACGGTCTACCCCGAGCGCGACGGCACCCCGTACCAGGAGATCCTCGCCGCCGGGGACGTCCGCCTCGACCTGCCGGTCCTGCACACCGACGAGGCCGGCCTCGCCGAGGTCCTCGCCGCCGAGTCGGCCCACGTCTTCGACCTCGCCACCGACCTCCCCGTCGAGGCACGGCTGATCCGGCTCGCCGGCGGCACGCCCGCGACCGAGCCCGGCTCCGACCGGGAGCAGGAGCACGTCCTCCTCGTCGTCATGCACCACATCGCCTCCGACGGCTGGTCCATCGCCCCGCTGCTGCGCGACCTCGCCCACGCCTACCGGGCGCGCCTCGCCGGCCGGGCCCCGGAGCAGGAGCCGCTGGAGATCCAGTACGCCGACTACACCCTCTGGCAGCACGAACTGCTGGGCGAGCCCGACGCCGAGGACAGCGTCATGGCCCGCCAGGCCGCCTACTGGCGCGAGCGGCTGGCCGGACTGCCGGCCGAGGCCACCCTCCCCGCGGACCGGCCGCGCCCCGCCGTCGCCTCCTACCGCGGCGACACCCGCGGCCTCCACTGCCCGCCCGAGACCCACGCGGCCCTCGTCGAGCTGGCGAAGGAGAGCGGCGCCACCCTCTTCATGGCGGCCCAGGCGGCCCTCGCCACCGTCCTCGCCGCCTCCGGCGCCGGCACCGACGTCCCCGTCGGCTCCCCGGTCGCCGGCCGCACCGACGAGGCGCTCGACGACCTCGTGGGCTTCTTCGTCAACACCCTCGTCCTGCGCACCGACGTCGGCGGCGACCCGACGTTCCGCGAGCTCCTGGAGCGGGTCCGCACCACCGACCTCGGCGCCTGGGCCCACCAGGACCTGCCCTTCGACCGGCTCGTCGAGGCCCTCAACCCCGAGCGCACCGGCGACCGCCACCCCCTCTTCCAGGTCATGCTGACCCTGGTGCAGGCCGGCGCCACCGACTCCGGGGCCGACTTCCCGGGCCTGCGGACCCGCGCCGAGTACTCGCCCACCAGCACCGCCAAGTTCGACCTGACCGTCGGCTTCGACGAGCACCTCACCCCCGACGGCCGGCCCGGCGGTCTCGACATCACCGCCGAGTACGCCACCGACCTGTACGACCCCGAGACCGTCGAGGCCCTCCTCGCCCGGCTCGGCCGGCTGCTCGCCGAGGCCGTCGCCCACCCCGACACCCCACTCTCCGGCCTGGACCTGCTCGACCCGGCCGAGCGCACCCTGCTCCTCGACACCTGGACCGGCCACGCCACCCCGGTGCCCGACGCCTCGGTCGCCGACCTCTTCGCCGCGCAGGCCGCGCGCACCCCGGACGCCGTCGCCCTCACCCACGCGGGCAGCACGCTCACCTACGCCGAGGTCGACGCCGTCGCCAACCGCTTCGCCCACCACCTGGTCTCGCTCGGCGTCGGACCCGAGACGGTCGTCGCCGTCTTCATGGAACGCTCCGCCGACCTCGTCCTGTCGCTGCTCGCCATCACCAAGGCCGGCGGCGTCTACGCCCCCCTCAACGCCGTCGACCCCGCCTCCCGGCTCACCCGCATCCTCGCCGACACGGCGGCCCCCGTCCTCCTGGTCGACCCGGCCCTCGCCGACCACGAGATCCTGACCGAGGCGACCGGAGTGCGCACCGTCCTCGTCGACGGACTCGCCGGCGACCCGGCCCTCGACGCCCACCCGGCGACGGCGCCCGAGACCGCCACGCACCCCGACCAGTGGCTGTACGTCATGTTCACCTCGGGCTCGACCGGCGTGCCGAAGGGCGTCGCCATCACCCACCGCAACGTCGCCGAACTCGCCCTCGACCGGAGCTGGACCCGCCCCGCCCACGCGCACGTGCTCTTCCACTCCCCGCACACCTTCGACGCCTCGACCTTCGAGCTCTGGGTGCCCTGGCTCTCCGGCGGCACCGTGTCGGTCGCCCCGCCCGGGGTCCTCGACACGGCCGCGCTCGCGACCGTGCTGCGGGAGGAGTCCATCACCGGGCTCTGGCTGACCGCCGGACTCTTCCGGCTGGTCGCGGAGGAGGACCCGGGTGCCTTCGCCGGGCTGGGGGAGGTGTGGACGGGCGGTGACGTGGTGCCGCCGGAGGCGGTGCGCCGGGTGATGGACGCCTGCCCGGACCTGACGGTGGTCAACGGCTACGGGCCGACGGAGACGACGACGTTCGCCACCTCGCACCCGCTGCACCGGCCCTTCGACTACGACGGCGCCCTGCCCATCGGACGCCCCCTGGACAACACCCGCCTCTACGTCCTCGACGAGCACCTCGCCCTCGTCGCCCCCGGCGTCCCCGGCGAGCTGTACATCGCCGGTGCCGGACTGGCCCGCGGCTACCTCGGGCGCCCCGCCCAGACCGCCGAGCGGTTCGTCGCCGACCCCCACGGCCCCACGGGCTCCCGCATGTACCGCACCGGCGACCTGGTGCGCTGGTCGCGGGAGGGCGAGATCGAGTACCTGGGCCGGGCGGACCAGCAGGTGAAGCTGCGCGGCTTCCGCATCGAGCCCGGCGAGATCGAGTCCGCGCTCGTCGCGCACGGCTCCGTGGCCCAGGCCGCGGTCGTCGTCCGCGAGGACCGGCCCGGCGACAAGCGCCTCGTCGCCTACGTCGTCGGCGCGGCCGACACCGACCTCACGGCCCTGCGCCGCCACGCGGCCGACGCCCTGCCCGAGTACATGGTCCCGTCCGCCTTCGTGCTCCTGGACGCCCTGCCCCTCACCGGCAACGGCAAGCTCGACCGGCGCGCCCTGCCCCGGCCCGTGCTCGGCGGCGAGAGCGACGGCCGCGCCCCGCGCAACCCTGTCGAGGAGGTGCTGTGCGGACTGTTCGCCGACGTCCTCGGCAGCCCGTCCGTCACGGTCGACGACCACTTCCTCCGGCTCGGCGGCCACTCCCTGCTCGCCACCCGCCTGGTCAGCCGGATCCGCGCCGCCCTCGGCGCCAGGATCACGGTCCGCGACATCTTCCAGCACCCGACCGTGGCCCAGCTCGCCGAGCTGGTCGCGGCGGCCGGCGGGGAACCGCCCCGCCCCGCCCTCACGGTCCAGGAGCGGCCCGAGCGGATCCCGCTCTCCTCCGCCCAGCAGCGCCTGTGGTTCCTCGACCAGCTGGAAGGCCCCTCGGCCACCTACAACATCCCGCTGGCCCTCCGGCTCACCGGCGCCCTCGACGCGGACGCGCTCCGGCAGGCCCTCACCGACGTCGTCGTACGCCACGAGGCCCTGCGGACCGTCTTCCGGACCGCCGACGGCGAGGCCCACCAGTACGTCCTGCCCGCCGACGGGATCGACGTACCGCTGCCCACGGTGCCGGCCACCGAGGAGACCCTCCCCGCGCTGCTCGCCGAGGAGAGCGCCAAGGTCTTCGACCTGACGGCCGAACTCCCGCTGCGCGCCGCCCTGCTGGCCCTGGCCGACGACGTCCACGTCCTGGTGGTCGTCGCCCACCACATCGCCTCCGACGGCTGGTCGAACGCGCCCTTCTTCGCCGACCTGGCCCGCGCCTACGAGGCCCGCGGCGGGGGAGCCGCCCCCGACTGGGCGCCGCTCCCGGTCCAGTACGCCGACTACACCCTGTGGCAGCGCGACCTGCTCGCCGCCGAGCAGCTGCCCCAACTCGACTTCTGGCGCGAGGCCCTCGCCGGCCTCCCGGAGGAGGCGACCCTCCCCGCGGACCGACCGCGGCCGGCCGTCGCCTCCTACCAGGGCGCCACGCTCACCGTGTCCTGCCCCGCCCCGGTCCACCGGGCGCTGACCGGGCTGGCACGGGAGACCGGCACCACCGCCTTCATGGTGGCCCAGGCCGCCGTCGCGACCGTGCTCGCGCGGTGTGGTGCCGGAAACGATGTCCCGATCGGTTCGCCGGTCGCGGGACGGACGGATCAGGCTCTCGACGATCTCGTGGGCTTCTTCGTCAACACGTTGGTTCTGCGGACGGATCTGGGTGGCGATCCCACCTTCCGTGAGGTGTTGGGCCGGGTGCGGGAAACGGATCTTGCCGCATGGGCTCATCAGGACCTTCCGTTCGACCGGCTCGTCGAGGCTCTCAACCCCGAGCGTTCGGCGTCCCGGCATCCGATGTTCCAGGTGATGCTCACCGTGGGTGACACGGCGGTGGGCGCACCTGGGCTCGGTGATCTGGCGGCGGAGTTCGTGGCGCCGGAGCTGCGGATCGCGAAGTTCGACCTGACCTTCGCGTTCGGCGAGCGGCGGACCGAGGACGGCAGCCCCGACGGCCTCGACATCACCGTCGAGTACGCCACCGACCTCTACGAGCGCTCCACGGCCCAGGCCGTCGCCGAGCGACTCGTCCGCCTCCTGACCGCCGCCGTCGCCGACCCCGACCAGCCGGTCTCCCGGCTGGCCCTCCTCACCGACGAGGAGACCCGCAGCCTCGCCCGATGGGCCGGAGCCGCCACCGAGGCACCCCGCCTCGGCCTGGACGGCCTCTTCGCCGGCCAGGCCGCGCGGTCGCCCGAGGCACCGGCGCTGGTCTTCGAGGACCAGGTGATCTCCTACGCCGACCTGGACGTCTGGTCCAACCGCCTCGCGCGGCACCTGACGGACCGGGGCGTCCGCCCCGGCGATCTGGTGGCGGTGCACGTGGAGCGGTCGCCGCACATGGTGGCGTCGATCCTCGCCGTGCTGAAGGCCGGCGCGGGGTACACGATGCTCGACCCGCTGTTCCCGGTGGAGCGGCTGAACGGCGTCCTGGGACAGGTGGCGCCTGCGGCGCTCCTCACCCAGACCCACCTCGCCGACCTCACCACCGAGGCGGTCGTGGTCGACCTGACGGCCGACGTCGCCCTCGTCAGCGCACTCCCGGGCACCCCGGTGGAGACCTCGGGTTCACCGGAGTCGGTGGCCTGTGTGATGTTCACCTCGGGCTCGACGGGCCTGCCCAAGGGTGTGATGGCCTCCCACCGGGCGCTCGCCGCGACCTTCGTGGGGCCGGACTACCTGGCCTTCGGTCCGCAGCAGACGTTCCTGCAGTGCTCTCCGGTCTCGTGGGACGCCTTCGCCCTGGAGGTCTTCGGGCCGCTGCTCCACGGCGGTGTGTGCGTCCTCCAGCCCGGCCAGCACACCGACCCCAACCTGATCGCCGAGCTGGTCGAGCAGCACCAGGTGACCACGCTCCAGATGTCCGCCAGCCTCTTCAACCACATGCTCGACGAATACCCCGCCGTCTTCCGCGAGGTCCGCGAGGCCATGACGGCCGGCGAGGCCGCCTCGCCCGCACACGTCACCCGCGCCCTCACGGACCACCCACAGCTCCACCTGCTGAACGGGTACGGCCCGGCCGAGAGCATGGGCTTCACCACCGCCTTCGTCATCGAGGCGGGCGCCGCCGCGGGCGCCGCGAGCATCCCCGTCGGCGGCCCGCTCTCGGGCAAGCACGCCTACGTCCTCGACGCCGACCTGGAGATCGTGGCCCCCGGCGTCCCGGGCGAGCTGTACGTGGCCGGCCACGGTCTGGCGCACGGGTACATCGGCCAGCAGGCCCTGACCGCAGACCGGTTCGTCGCCAACCCGCACGGGCCCGCCGGCTCAAGGATGTACCGCACGGGCGACCTCGCCCGGTGGAACAAGCAGGGCGCCCTGGAGTACCTCGGGCGCGGCGACGAGCAGATCAAGCTCCGCGGCTTCCGCATCGAACCCGGCGAGATCGAGGCCGCGCTGATGGCGCACGACGCCGTGGTCCAGGCCGCCGCCGTGGTCCGCGAGGACCGGCCCGGCGACAAGCGCCTCGTCGCCTACGCGGTCGCGGAGGCGACCCCGGACGAGCTGCGCCGGCACGTCGCCGCCCGACTGCCCGAACACCTGGTGCCCTCGGCCTTCGTGGTCCTGGAGGAGCTGCCCCGGACGGTCAACGGCAAGCTCGACCGCCGCGCCCTGCCCGCACCCGACGACGGCCCTTCGTCCGAGGGCGGCCGCGCCCCCCGCAACCCCGCCGAGGAGATCCTCTGCGGACTCTTCGCCGACACGCTCGGGCTGGACTCCGTCGGCATCGACGACAACTTCTTCCACCGCGGCGGACACTCCCTCCGCGCCACCAAGCTCACCTCCAAGATCCGCGACGCCTTCGGCGTACGGCTCGGGGTGCGGGAGGTCTTCCAGCACCCCACCGCGGCCCGGCTCGCCGAGCTGATCGCGGTGAGCGGCGGCGAGGAGGAGCGCCCCGCGCTGACGGCCGGCGAGCGGCCCGCACGTCTCCCGCTCTCCTCGGCCCAGCAGCGCCTGTGGTTCCTCGACCAGTTGGAGGGACCCTCCCCGACCTACAACATCCCGCTGGCCGTACGCCTCACCGGCGCCCTGGACGCCGGGGCCCTGCGCCTCGCGCTCGGCGACGTCGTCGTACGCCACGAATCCCTCCGGACTTCCTTCCCCTCCGAGGGCGGCCTGCCTCACCAGGCGGTCCGGCCTCTCGCGGCGACCGACCTCGCGCTCCCGGTGATCCCGGTGACGGAGGAGTCCCTGCCCCAGGTGCTGGCCGGACTGTCCGGCACCACGTTCGACCTCTCCACCGATCTGCCCATCCGCGCCGATCTGCTGGAGCTGTCCCCCGAGGAGCACGTGCTCCTGGTGGTGATGCACCACATCGCCTCCGACGGATGGTCGAACGGCCCGCTCCTGCGGGACCTCGCTGCGGCGTACACGGCCCGCAGCGGGGGAGCCGCCCCCGACTGGGCGCCGCTCCCGGTCCAGTACGCCGACTACACCCTGTGGCAGCGGAGTCTCCTCGCCATCGATGAGGAGCGCCAACTCGCCTTCTGGCGGTCTCAGTTGGCCGACCTGCCGGAGGAGGCGACCCTCCCCGCGGACCGACCGCGGCCGGCCGTCGCCTCCTATCGCGGGGCCACCCACCAGGTGACCGCCCCCGCTCGGACGCACGCTGCCCTGACCGGGCTGGCGCGCGAGACCGGAACCACCCTGTTCATGGTCGCCCAGGCCGCCGTCGCGACCGTGCTCGCGCGGTGTGGTGCCGGAAACGATGTCCCGATCGGTTCGCCGGTCGCGGGACGGACGGATCAGGCTCTCGACGATCTCGTGGGCTTCTTCGTCAACACGTTGGTTCTGCGGACGGATCTGGGTGGCGATCCCACCTTCCGTGAGGTGTTGGGCCGGGTGCGGGAAACGGATCTTGCCGCATGGGCTCATCAGGACCTTCCGTTCGACCGGCTCGTCGAGGCTCTCAACCCCGAGCGTTCCGCGTCCCGGCATCCGATGTTCCAGGTGATGCTCACCGTGGGTGACACGGCGGTGGGCGCACCTGGGCTCGGTGATCTGGCGGCGGAGTTCGTGGCGCCGGAGCTGCGGATCGCGAAGTTCGACCTGACCTTCGCGTTCGGTGAGCGGCGGACCGAGGACGGCAGCCCCGACGGCCTCGACATCGTCGTCGAGTACGCCACCGACCTCTACGAACCCGGCACCATCGACGCCCTCCTGGAGCGCATGCTCCTCCTCCTGGAGTCCGCGGCCACCCACCCCGACACGGCCGTCGGCTCCCTGCACCTCCTTCCCGAGGAGGAGCGGGACCTCCTCGCCACCTGGTCCGGCGCACCGACCGACGGCCCGGAAGCGGGACTCGACGGTCTGTTCGCGGCGCAGGCCGCGCGGTCGCCCGAGGCGCCGGCGCTGGTCTTCGAGGACCAGGTGATCTCCTACGCCGACCTGGACGTCTGGTCCAACCGCCTCGCGCGGCACCTGACGGACCGGGGCGTGCGTCCCGGCGACCTCGTCGGCGTGCACGTGGAGCGGTCGCCGCACATGGTGGCGTCGATCCTCGCCGTGCTGAAGGCCGGCGCGGGGTACACGATGCTCGACCCGCTGTTCCCGGTGGAGCGGCTGAACGGCGTCCTGGCACAGGTGGCGCCCTCGGCGCTCCTCACCCAGACCCACCTGGCTCCGCTCACCACCGACGCCGTGGTGGTGGACCTCACCGCCGAGACGGCGGAGGTGAGCCGGCTGTCCGGGACCGCGGTGGAGACCGGGGGTTCACCGGAGTCGGTGGCCTGCGTGATGTTCACCTCGGGCTCGACGGGCCTGCCCAAGGGTGTGATGGCCTCCCACCGGGCGCTCGCTGCGACCTTCGTGGGGCCGGACTACCTGGCCTTCGGTCCGCAGCAGAGCTTCCTGCAGTGCTCTCCGGTCTCGTGGGACGCCTTCGCCCTGGAGGTCTTCGGGCCGCTGCTCCACGGCGGTGTGTGCGTCCTCCAGCCCGGCCAGCACACCGACCCCAACCTGATCGCCGAGCTGGTCGAGCAGCACCAGGTGACCACGCTCCAGATGTCCGCCAGCCTCTTCAACCACATGCTCGACGAGCACCCGCAGACGTTCACCCACCTGAAGGAGGCGATGACCGCGGGAGAGGCGGCCTCTCCGGCCCACACCGCCAGGGCCCTGGCCCGTCACCCGCGACTCCACCTGCTGAACGGGTACGGCCCGGCCGAGAGCATGGGCTTCACCACCGCCTTCGTCATCGAGGCGGGCGCCGCCGCGGGCGCCGCGAGCATCCCCGTCGGCGGCCCGCTCTCCGGCAAGCACGCCTACGTCCTCGACGCCCACCTCGAACCGGTCCCGCCGGGCGTCCCGGGCGAGCTGTACGTGGCCGGCCACGGTCTGGCGCACGGGTACATCGGCCAGCAGGCCCTGACCGCCGACCGGTTCGTCGCCAACCCGCACGGGCCCGCCGGGTCCCGGATGTACCGCACGGGCGACCTCGCACGGTGGAACAAGCAGGGCGCCCTGGAGTACCTCGGGCGCGGCGACGAGCAGATCAAGCTCCGCGGCTTCCGCATCGAACCCGGCGAGATCGAGGCCGCCCTCCTCGGCCACCCGGCCGTGGTCCAGGCCGCCGCCGTGGTCCGCGAGGACCGGCCCGGCGACAAGCGCCTCGTCGCCTACGCCGTCCCCGCCCCCGGCGAGGCGCCGACCGTGGACGACCTGCGCCGCCGCGTCGCCGCCCGACTGCCCGCGTACATGGTCCCCTCGGCCTTCGTGGTCCTGGAGGAGCTGCCCCGGACGGTCAACGGCAAGCTCGACCGCCGCGCCCTGCCCGCACCCGACCTCGGCGCGCCGTCCGAGGGCGGCCGCGCGCCCCGCAACCCCGCCGAGGAGATCCTCTGCGGACTCTTCGCGGACAACCTCGGGCTGGACTCCGTCGGCATCGACGACAACTTCTTCCACCGGGGCGGACACTCGCTGCGCGCCACGCTGCTGATCAGCCGCATCCGCGCCGTCTGGGACACCCGCATCACCATCAGCGACCTGTTCCAGAGCCCCACCCCCGCACTGCTCGCCGAACACATCGCGGCGGGCAGCGGGGCCGACGCCCTCGGTACCGTCCTGCCCATCCGGGCCGCCACCGCGGCGAACTCCGGCGAGGCACCGCTGTTCTGCGTGCACGCCGTGTCCGGCATGAGCTGGGGCTACGCCGGCCTGCTGCCCCACCTCGACCGGGACCGGCCCGTCATCGCGCTCCAGGCCCGCAGGCTCACCGGCCCGCACGGAGCCCCGACGTCCCTCCAGGAGATGGCCGACGACTACCTCGCCGAGATCCGGCGGGTTCAGCCCCACGGGCCGTACCACCTGCTCGGCTGGTCGTTCGGCGGCCTGGTCGCGCACGCCGTCGCCGCCCGGCTCGAAGCGGCCGGCGAGGAGGTGGCCCTGCTGGCCCTCCTCGACTCCTACCCGCTGCCCGACGGGTTCCGGGCCCCGGAGATCGACGGCCGGCACGTGCTGACCGCTCTCCTCGGCACCCTCGGCGAGACGGTCCCCGTGCGCTGCGCGGACACCGCGCCGGACATCGCCGAACTGGCCGAGGCCCTCCGCGGCGCCGACCCCGTGCTCGGCGCGCTGGAGCACGCGCAGGCGGCGGCCGTCGTGGCCGCCACCCTGGACAACCTGCGGATGCGCTACCGGTACGTGCCGGACGTCGCGTTCGGCGGCGACGCGGTGTTCTTCGACGCCACCGGCACCCCCGCGCCCCTGTCGGGCGCGGCCGCCTGGGCGCCGTACCTCACCGGCCGCATCGAGGAGTTCGCGGTCGACTGCGAGCACGCCCGGATGACCGAGGCGGAGCCGCTGGGCGAGATCGGCCGGGTGCTCGCCCGCAGGCTGCGGCCGGCCCGCATCTGACCCGGGGGAGCGACCGGGGGACCGGGGGGGGGGGGGGGGGGGGGGTGGGGGGGGGGGGGCCGGGGGGGGGGGGGGGGGGGGGGGGGGGGGCCCCCCCCCCCCCCCCCTCTCCCGTCCCCCGAGCCCCGTGCCCCTCGCC
>NZ_JBVJMN010000095.1:0-14390 GCF_055584185.1 Streptomyces sp. NPDC104202
TTGGTGGTGGGGGGGGTGGTTGGGGGGGGGGGGGGGGTGGGTGGGGGGGGTGGGGGGGGGGGTCTGGGGGGGGGGGGGGGGGGGGGCGGTGTAACCCCCCCCCCCCCCCCCCCCCCCCCCCCCCCCCCCCGCCCCGTACACAGTCGGCTGGGCGCGCGCGTCTCAGAGGCCGTGCGGGCCGCCGCCGTAGTAGCCGCCGACCTGGTCGTGGTACTCGGCGTTACCCAGGTGCTTGTCCTTGTCGAACTCCGGGGCGTTCTTGATCTGCTCCTTCGTGCGGTCCACGAAGATCTTCTTGTCCTCGGCGTCGACGCTGCTGATGGTGCCGGCGGGCAGGAGGACCTCCTTGCCGAAGATCCACGGGCCGGTGTCGACCACGATGTACGCGGAGCCGACCTCGTCGGAGTGCTTGTCGACCTTGCCGATGCTGCCGTCGGTCGCCTCGACCTTGTAACCGGTCAGATCGCCACCGGCCAGACGGCCGGACGTCTCACGGTAGCCCCACACGTTCTCAGTCATTCGACAAACCCCTCCGGTAAAGGTAAAGACAGAAAATATCGGGAACGCAATCCCCGGCCGTTCTCTGCCCGCGCATTGCGTATACGGCGAAACTCGCGTTTCTTCCTGACATTCGCTTGCCCCGCATGAGCACCGCTACACGTCCGAGATTTCGATCCGGGCCGGGACGGCCGCCGATCATCGGAGGTGAGCAGGTCCCCTGCTGCGTCACGGCCACCGCCCCGGCCCGCGTACGGTTACCCCCGTCATCCGTCCTCATTCGCGAAGACCGACGAAATTCCCGTGCGGACATGACGGTGGCCTTCCACCCCTCGCGGGGTGGAAGGCCACCGTCTAACCATCCTTGGACGTGCGCCAGAAGCGGCTGTCTACCAGCGGTACCAGCGGCCGCTACTGCCCTTCGGGCGGGCAACGAAGCCGATCAACCAGATCACCAGCACCGCGATGGCGATCCACCACAGGGCCTTCAGCGCGAAACCCGCACCGAAAAGGATCAGGATGAGCAGAAGAACGAGAAGCAGGGGAACCATAGTTATCAACCTCCGCAGCAAAAGGTGCCCCCCATCCCACCGCTCATACGTGCGAACTTAGCTGTTTTTTATTTGCGCAGGCGGGAAGGCGTTCCCGCTTGATCACGGACGGCCTGCCCCCGGCGCAGCAGCGGCACGAGGGCCGCCACGGGACGGACGGAGAAAGTCTCCGCGTTTAACGGCGGGAATCCGGAACAGGCGGTGGTCACGGCCAAAACGGAACAACACGAGGAGGTCCCGATGTCGGGCATGGAGAAGACCAAGGCACAGGCCGAGCAGGCCAAGGGCAAGGCCAAGGAGAGCGTCGGCCGCGCCGTCGGCAACGAGCGGATGACCGCCGAGGGCCACGCCGACCAGGCCAAGGGCAACGCCCGCGAGGCCAAGGAAGACATCAAGGACACCCTCAAGCACTGAAGGCACTCCTGCTGCGCAATCAGGCCCCGACCACTCGCCCGGTCGGGGCCTGATTGCGTGCCGGGAAGGCAGTGGTCGTCGGAAGAGGCCGTCCACCCGGCACGAAGGCTCCCCGCGCGCGTGGGGCGGTCCGTGGGCCGCACGGACAAGGCCGGTCCCACGCCGCGGCACCGCAGTCGGCGGGGAGGGCGCCGTTACATGCGGCAGGTGGTGGGTAGGCGCGGATGCGTGAGCGAGTCGGAATCATCGCAGAAGGCACCCGACGATCTGCTGGCCGGGCTGAGCGTGGACGCCCGTCGGCCCGAACAGCCCGTACTGCTGGACTCCGGCGGTGATCCCATCAAGACGTGGCAGGAGAACTACCCCTACGACCGCAAGATGCGCCGTGCGGAGTACGAGCGGACCAAGCGGATCCTGCAGATAGAACTGCTCAAGCTCCAGCACTGGGCCAAGCGGACCGGCGCACGGATCGTGGTGGTGTGCGAGGGACGGGACGCCGCGGGCAAGGGCGGCACGATCCAGCGGTTCACCGAGCGCCTCAATCCACGCGGCGCGCACATCGTGGCGCTGGACAAGCCGACCGAACGAGAAGCGGGACAGTGGTACTTCCAGCGGTACATCGCCCACCTGCCGGCCGCGGGTGAGATCGTCTTCTTCGACCGGTCCTGGTACAACCGCGCCGGCGTCGAGAAGGTGATGGGCTTCTGCTCCCCCGAGGAGTACGACCTGTTCCTGCGCCAGTGCCCCTCCTTCGAGACCATGCTCATCGAGGACGGGATCCTTCTGGTCAAGTTCTGGTTCTCGGTCTCCCGCGCCGAGCAGCGGACCCGCTTCGCCATCCGCCAGGTCGACCCGGTGCGGCAGTGGAAGCTCTCCCCCACCGACCTGGCTTCCCTGGACCTGTGGGACGCCTACACCGAAGCGAAGGTCGCGATGTTCCGGGCCACCGACACGAGCCACGCACCGTGGACGGTGGTCAAGACCAACGACAAGAAGCGCGGCCGACTCGAAGCCATGCGCAGCCTGCTGTGGCGCATCGATTACGACCGCAAGGACGAAAAGGCCGTGGGCCACCCCGACCCCCTCGTCATCGGCGCCGCCGACACCCTCCTGGAATCCGGGGAGGAATCCACCGACCTCTCCCCCACCCCCCTGGCCGGCCAACCCCTCGGCCCCGGCCTCCACCCTCGCCCCCACCCCTAGGGCGTCACGCGCCTGAGAGCAGACAGCGGAGAGCTCCACTCGTCAGTCGCCGATCACACATGACGGGGCATCAGACATCGCGCCGTCCGCGCGTCAAACGAGCGTCACGTGCGTCGAATATGCGTCAAGATATCGCACCTAACGCACGTAACGCCCATCACGCGCACTCGGAGAAACGCCAGGTCAGCGGCCCTTCTCAGCCGGCTCGAGGATCGCGACGCACTCCACGTGGTGCGTCATAGGGAAGAGGTCGAAGGCGCGGAGGGTGCGGACCTTGTAGCCGCGGGCGGAGAAGTAGGAGAGGTCGCGGGCGAGGGCGGCGGGGTCGCAGGCGACGTAGGCGATGCGGCGGGCGCCGAGGTTGGCGAGGTGGTGGACGGTCTGCTGGCCGGCGCCGGCGCGCGGGGGGTCGAGGACGATGAGGTCGACCTCGGTGATGCCGGTGCGGGGGAGGACGGATTCGACCTTGCCCTGTTCGACGCGGACGCGGGGGAAGCCGGCGAGGTTGTGGCGGGCGTCCTCGACGGCGCGCTTGCCGGACTCGATGCCGAGGACGGCGCCCTGCTCGCCGACGCGGTCGGCGAGGGCGCCGGCGAAGAGGCCGACGCCGCAGTAGAGGTCGAGGGCGGTGTCGCCCTTGCGCGGGAGGAGACCCTGCATGACGGCCTTCATGAGGGTGTCGGCGGCCTTCGGGTGGACCTGCCAGAAGCCGCCGTTGCCGACGCGGTGGGTGCGCTCGTCGGCGCGCTCGCGGACGAAGGCGCGGCCGTGGACGCGGTGGACGCCGCCGTCCTTCTCGTCGACGCGCAGGACGGAGACGGGCTTGTCGAGCTCGACGAGCGGGAGGCGGGCGCCGGGGCGGGGGGTGAGGATGACCTGGCGGTCGTGGGAGCCGGAGGCGGCGATCGCCTCGACGGAGGCCATGCCCTCCCAGGTGCGCTTCTCGATGCCGAGTTCGGAGACGCCCTCGGCGGCGATCATGCAGTGGTCGACGACCTGGACCTCGTGCGAGCGGTGCTTGCGCAGGCCCGCGTGGCCGTCGGCGTCGATCGCGTACTGGACGCGGGTGCGCCACTGCGGGACCTCGCCGGCGGGGAGCTTGTCGCCCTCGGCGGGCATGACGGTGCCGTCCCAGCCGGCCTGCTCGGGGGTGAGGCCGGCGAGGCGGAGGAGCTGCTCGGCGATGACCTCGCCCTTGAGGCGGCGCTGGGCGCCGGGCTTGGCGTGCTGCCAGTCGCAGCCGCCGCACTTGCCGGGGCCGGCGAAGGGGCAGGGGGCCTCGACGCGGTCCTTGGAGGGGTCGAGGACGGTGACCGCGTCGGCGCGCAGGAAGCGGGAGGTCTCCTCGCCCTCGGTGACGCGGGCGACGACCTTCTCGCCGGGCAGTGCGTGGCGGACGAAGAGGACGCGGCCCTCCTCGGTGCGGGCGATGCAGTGGCCGCCGTGGGCCACCGGACCGACCTCCACCTCGTACTCCTCCCCGACCAACGACGTAACAGGGGTGTTCTGCATGGCGGGGAGTCTCCAAGGGGAAGTAACAGTGGGCTGCCGTGTGCACGGCAGCCCACCAGTCTAGTTGTTCTTCGAGGCCGGTTCCTTCTGGCGCTTCTCGACGGGTCCGCGGCGGACCGATCCGGGCGCGTTCCACTCCTGGCGCCTGCGGGCCCGCTTCTTGGCGGCCTCGGAGGACTGGAGCTGGTAGGGGACCGAGGTCACCATGACGCCCGGGGTGAAGAGCAGCCGGCCCTTGAGCCGCAGGGCGCTCTGGTTGTGGAGCAGGTGCTCGTACCAGTGGCCGACGACGTACTCGGGGATGTAGACGGAGACGGCGTCGCGCGGGCTCTCGCGGCGGATGCTCTTGACGTACTCGATCACCGGCCGGGTGATCTCGCGGTACGGGGAGTCGAGGATCTTCAGCGGCACGTTGATGCTGCGCCGCTCCCACTCCTCCTTGAGCGCCTTCGTCTCGGCGGGGTCGACGTTGACGGTCAGCGCCTCCAGCTCGCCGGCGTGCATGAGCTTGGCGTAGGCCAGGGCGCGCAGGGTGGGCTTGTGGAGCTTGGAGACGAGGACGATGGAGCGGACCCGGGAGGGGCGCACGTACTCGTCGGGGCGTTCCTCGGCGGCGGCGATCTCGGCGGCGACGGAGTCGTAGTGCCGGCGGATCGCGGTCATCGTGCCGTAGAAGATCACCATGCCGAGCAGGGCGACCCAGGCGCCGTGGGTGAACTTGGTGGCGAGGACGACGACGAGGACGAGGCCGGTGAAGAAGGCGCCGAAGGCGTTGATCGCGCGGGAGCGGATCATGTGGCGGCGCTTGGCGGGGGCGCGCTCGGTCTTCAGGTGCCGGTTCCAGTGCCGGACCATGCCGATCTGGCTGAGCGTGAAGGAGACGAAGACGCCGACGATGTACAGCTGGATCAGCCGGGTCGAGTCGGCTCCGTAGACCCACACGAGGAGGGCGGCGGCGCCGGCGAGGAGCACGATGCCGTTGGAGAAGGCGAGGCGGTCGCCGCGGGTGTGCAGCTGGCGCGGCAGGTAGCGGTCCTGGGCGAGGATCGAGCCGAGGAGCGGGAAGCCGTTGTACGCGGTGTTGGCGGCCAGGAAGAGGACGAGCGCGGTGGCGGCGGCGAGGACGACGAAGAAGAACGTTCCGTCGCCGAAGACGGCGGCCGCGACCTGGGAGATGACCGGGTCCTGGACGTAGCCCGGGCCGACCGGGACGCCGTTGTGCAGGAGGTCCTCGGCGGGCTTCTCGGCCATGCGCACGTCGGTGGCCATGGCGAGGAAGATGATGCCGCAGAACATGGTGACGGCCAGGCCGCCCATGAGCGCGAGGGTGGTGGCGGCGTTCTTCGACTTCGGCTTGCGGAAGGCCGGGACGCCGTTGGAGATGGCCTCGACGCCGGTGAGGGCGGCACAGCCGGAGGAGAACGCGCGCAGCAGGAGGAAGACGAGCGCGAAGCCGGCGAGGCCCTGGTGCTCGGGCTTGATCTCGTAGTCGGCGGTGGGCGCCCGCATGGTGTCGTCGAGGACGATGCCCCGGTACGCGCCCCAGAGGATCATGATGAAGACGCCGGCGACGAAGACGTACGTCGGGATCGCGAAGAGGGAGCCCGACTCCTTCACCCCGCGCAGGTTCATCACGGTGAGCAGGACGATCACGCCGACCGCGCAGGCCACCTTGTGCTCGACGACGAAGGGGATCGCGGAGCCGAGGTTCTCGATGCCCGAGGAGATCGACACGGCGACGGTCAGGACGTAGTCGACGAGCAGGGCGCTCGCGACGGTGAGTCCGGCCTTCGGCCCGAGGTTGGTGGTGGCGACCTCGTAGTCGCCGCCGCCGCTCGGGTAGGCGTGCACGTTCTGCCGGTAGGACGCGACGACCGTGAACATCAGGACGACGACCGCGAGCGCGATCCACGGGCTGAAGTGGTAGGCCGACAGTCCGGCGACGGAGAGGACGAGCAGCACCTCGCCGGGCGCGTACGCCACCGAGGACAGTGGGTCGGAGGCGAAGACGGGGAGGGCGATCCGCTTCGAGAGAAGGGTCTCTCCCAGCTTGTCGCTGCGCAGGGCCCGCCCGATCAGGATCCGTTTGGGCACGTCGGTCAGTTTGGACACGGAGAGGATCGTAAGCGTTCGAAAAGAGCCACGCGCACCGGCACCCCCGATCGGCACCGAATCTCCCTCAGTACCACCTCGAATGCGGTCCCGGCCAGCGTTGCCGCATAAGCTCGGACCGGGCAACCCGGCAGGGGTTCGCCGGCCGCGGCCCGGGCGCATCGGGCGAGGAAAGTTGTGAGCAGGGTGTTTTCGCAGGTCAGCAAGGCGATCAGGAGTGCGGGGTAAGGGGACGTGCACATCGTCATCATGGGCTGCGGGCGAGTGGGAGCCGCTCTCGCGCAGACCCTCGAACAGCAGGGGCACACCGTCGCGGTCGTGGACCAGGACCCGACGGCCTTCCGTCGGCTGGGGTCGGGTTTCGGCGGTCGGCGGGTCACGGGCGTGGGCTTCGACCAGGACACGCTGCGTGAGGCGGGGATCGAGGAGGCCGGTGCCTTCGCCGCGGTGAGCAGCGGCGACAACTCGAACATCATCGCGGCGCGGGTCGCGCGCGAGATGTTCGGCATCGAGAACGTGGCGGCGCGGATCTACGACCCGCGCCGTGCCGAGGTCTACCAGCGCCTGGGGATCCCGACGGTCGCGACGGTCCGCTGGACCGCCGACCAGATGCTGCGCCGGCTGCTGCCCTCCGGCGCGGAGCCGCTGTGGCGCGACCCGAGCGGTGGCGTGCAGCTCGCGGAGGTGCACACCTCCCCCGCGTGGATCGGGCACAAGGTGAGCCGGCTCCAGGAGGAGACCGGGGTCCGTGTCGCCTTCCTCACGCGGCTGGGCGAGGCGATCCTGCCCACCTCGCAGACGGTGCTCCAGGAAGGTGATCTGGTGCACGTGATGATGCGTACGGACGAGATCGCGAAGGTCGAGGAGGCCTTCGCCGAGGGTCCCGAGGAGGGCGGTCACTGATGCGTGTCGCTATTGCGGGCGCGGGCGCGGTGGGCCGTTCCATCGCGGGCGAGCTGCTGGAGAACGGGCACGAGGTCCTGCTCGTCGACAAGGCGCCGACCGCCATCTCGGTGGAGCGGGTGCCGCAGGCGGAGTGGCTGCTGGCCGACGCCTGCGAGATCACCTCGCTCGACGAGGCGGCACTCCAGCGCTGCAACGTGGTGATCGCGGCGACCGGTGACGACAAGGTGAACCTGGTCGTCTCGCTCCTCGCCAAGACCGAGTACGGCGTGCCGCGGGTGGTCGCCCGCGTCAACAACCCGAAGAACGAGTGGCTGTTCAACGAGGCGTGGGGCGTGGACGTCGCCGTCTCGACGCCGCGTCTGATGTCGGCGCTGGTCGAGGAGGCGGTGAGCGTCGGCGACCTCGTCCGGCTGCTCCGCTTCAGCCACGGCGACGCGAACCTGGTCGAGCTGACGCTGCCGCCGGAGTCGGCGGTCGCCGGCACGTCCGTCGGTGACGTGGCCTGGCCGCAGGACACCTCGCTGGTGACGATCATCCGCGGTTCGCGGGTGCTGACGCCGAGCCCCGAGGAGACGCTGGAGGCCGGTGACGAGCTGCTGTTCGTGGCCGCGCAGGCCCGCGAGGAGCAGCTGGAGGATCTTCTCCAGGTCCGCCGGGAGACTCCCGAGTCCTGATCCGGTCACGCCGGCGCGGTACACGGGTGAGGGCCCGGAACCCCGAGGGGTTCCGGGCCCTTCCGCATGCCGGGGCTCAGGACTCCGGGTGGGTCTGCGCGGCGGCCGCCTTGCGCTCCTTCTCGGCGCGCTCCTCGGCCTCCATCTCGGCGAAGACGTCGATCGGCGCCGGGGCCTTCGCGAGGAAGACCCACGTGAGGTAGACCGCGAGCAGGAACGGCGGGATCTTCAGGGCGACGAGGACCCAGCCGAACTTGGTGGTGTCGGCCCACCAGTACATCGGGAAGAGGATCGCGCACTTGCCGAGCAGGATGAGGCCCCAGGCCCAGCTGGCCTTCGTGTACGCCTTCTTGCGGCCCGGGTTGCGGGTGCGCCAGGAGAGGTTCTCCTTGAAGACCGGGCCGAGGATCAGGCCGATCAGGGGCACGCCGGCGAGGGCGGTGACGATGTACGCCAGGGCGAGGCCCAGGGTGTACAGCATGCCGGGCAGGTAGAAGTCCTTGGCGTTGCCCGTCATCATCGCGAAGACGACGCCGAAGGCGACTCCGAAGACGCCGCTGAAGGCGTGCTTGACGGTGTCGCGGCGGATGAGCCGGACGGCGACCAGGACCAGGGAGACCGCGAGCGCGGCGATCGCCGAGACGTGCAGGTCCTTGTTGATCGTGAAGATCGTGACGAACAGCAGGCCGGGCACGACCGTCTCGATCATGCCGCGCAGGCCGCCGAAGGCTTCGAAGAGCGCGGCCTCGGTCACCGCCTTGTCGGCCTGGGCGTCCTGGTCCGGGGTCGAGCGGTCCGCGGTCGGCTTGTCGAGGGACGTCACCGGCTACTCCTGTCCGAGCGGTCGGAGCTCGTATTTGGGGTTGAAGAGGACCCGCCGGCCGTGGCTCATGGAGATGCGGCCGGAGGCGATCAGCTTGCGGCCCGGTTCGATGCCCACGATGGAGCGCCGGCCGAGCCAGACGACGTCGAGCGGTGCCGTGCCGTCGAACAGTTCGGCCTCCAGCGCGGGCACACCGGCCCGGGGACGCAGCGTGACCGTGCGCAAGGTACCAGTCACCTTGACTATCTGGCGGTCGGAGCAGTCGCAGATCCGTGTGCACCCCGACGCTTCGGCGTCCTCCTGGAGCTCCTCCGACTCCAGGTCCTCCGGGGAGGAGGAGAGCCGGTCGAGCATCCGGCGGAACCGACCGGCCGGCTTCTCTGTACGCGGTGCAGCACTCATACAGAAAGCGTACCGGCCGCCGCTCCCACCGGGACCGGCCCCTGACGGCCGCTCCGTTCAGCGTTCGAAGCGGTACCCCATGCCCGGTTCGGTGACGAAGTGGCGCGGGTGCGAGGGGTCGGTCTCCAGCTTGCGGCGCAGCTGGGCCATGTACACGCGGAGGTAGTTCGTCTCGGTGCCGTACGACGGTCCCCAGACCTCCTGGAGGAGCTGCTTCTGGCTGACCAGACGGCCGCTGTTGCGGACGAGGACCTCCAGGAGGTGCCACTCGGTGGGGGTGAGCCGGACGTCCCGCCCCTCGCGGTGGACCTTCTTCGCGGCCAGGTCGACGGTGAAGCCCTCGGCCTCGACCACGACGACGCCGTCCTCGGCGCCACCGACCGGCTCGGCGCGGCGCACGGCGGCGCGCAGCCGGGCGAGCAGCTCGTCCATGCCGAAGGGCTTGGTGACGTAGTCGTCGGCGCCGGCGTCGAGCGCCTCGACCTTCTCGTCGGAGGTCTGGCGGGCCGAGAGGACGAGGATCGGCACCCTCGTCCAGCCGCGCAGGCCCCGGATGACCTCGACGCCGTCCATGTCGGGCAGGCCGAGGTCGAGGACGACGACGTCGGGGTGGCGTTCGGCGGCGAGCCGGAGGGCGGTGGCGCCGTCGGGTGCGGCGTCGACCTCGTACTTCCGCGCCTTGAGGTTGATCACCAGGGCGCGGACGATCTGCGGCTCGTCGTCGACCACGAGGACCCGGGTCATGGAGGGGGCCTACCTTCTGCTGGAGGTTCTGCTGGACGCTGCTGGGGACTGCCGGAGAGTGCTGCGAGCCGTCGTACGGGACGGGGTACGGATGCGGGGACCGGCGGCCGGGGAGCGGGCCCGGTGGGCCCGGGTCCCTGCCGGTGTCGGCGGCGGGGACCGGCGGCCGGTCCCCGGGTCAGGTCACCGCGTGGGCCGGGAGGTCGGCGGGCGGTGCGGAGCCGCCGGGAGCGGCCCGGAGGGTGAGGACCATGGTCAGCCCGCCGCCGGGGGTGTCCTCGGCGCCGAGGGTCCCGCCCATGGACTCGACGAAGCCGCGGGCCACCGCGAGCCCGAGGCCGACGCCCGAACCGCGCGGGGCGTCGCCGAAGCGCTGGAAGGGCTCGAAGATGCCGTCCTTGGCCTCGTCGGGGACGCCGGGGCCGCGGTCGACGACCCGCAGTTCGACCCGGTCGCCCAGGGTGCTGGCGGCGACGGCGACCGGCACCCCCTCGGGGCTGTACTTGACGGCGTTCTCGACGATGTTGGCGACGGCCCGCTCCAGGAGGCCCTTGTCGACGTCGACCATGGGCAGGGACTCGGGGATGTCCAGCTCGGCGCTGCCGTCCGGCACGCCTCCGAGGGCCATCGGGACCACCTCGTCGAGGTCGACGGTCCGGATCAGCGGGGTGACGGTGCCGGTCTGGAGCCGGGACATGTCGAGGAGGTTGCCGACGAGGTGGTCGAGGCGGTCGGCGCCGGCCTCGATGCCCTCCAGGAGTTCGGCCCGGTCCTCCTCCGACCACTCGACGTCGTCGGAGCGGAGCGAGGAGACGGACGCCTTGATGCTCGCGAGGGGCGTCCGCAGGTCGTGGCTGACGGCGGCGAGCAGGGACGTGCGGATCTTGTTGCCCTCCGCCTGCTTCCTCGCCTCCTCGGCCTCGCCCACCAGGCGCTGCCGGTCGAGGACGACCGCGGCCTGGGCGGCGAAGGCGCCGAGCACCCGGCGGTCCTCCGCCGGCAGCACGCGGCCCGACAGGGCGAGGGCCAGGTGGTCGCCGACCGGCATGTCGACGTCGGCGTCCTCGGGCCGGACCGCCGGGTGGGGGCCCACGCTCGCCGCCCTGGTCCACGGCTCGATGTCGTCGGCGCGCTCCAGGAGGGCCACCGACTCCATGGAGAAGGTCTCGCGGACCCGTTCGAGGAGGGCGTCGAGGCTGGTCTCGCCGCGCAGCACGCTGCCGGCGAGGTAGGAGAGCACCTCGGACTCGGCGCGCAGCCGGGCGGCCTGGTGGGTGCGGCGGGCGGCCAGGTCGACGACCGAGGCGACCGCCATCGCGACGCCGAGGAAGACGGCGATGGCGACGATGTTCTTGGGGTCGGCGACGGTCAGCCGGTGGATGGGCGGGGTGAAGAACCAGTTGAGGAGGAGGGAGCCGGCGACGGCCGAGGCGAGCGCCGGCACGAATCCGCCGAGGAGGGCTGCGGAGACCGTCAGGGCGAGGAAGAGCAGCATGTCGTTGGCGAGCCCGAGGTCGGCGTCGACATGGGTGAGGAGCAGCGCGAGGGCGGCGGGTCCCGCGACGCCGACGATCCAGCCGCCGAGGATGCGGGAGCGGCCGAGGCGGGCACCGCGCGCGACCGGCAGCCCCCGCCCCTTGGCGACCTCGCCGTGGGTGACGATGTGGACGTCGAGGTCGGGCCCGGAGTCCCGGGCCACGGTCTGGCCGACGCCGGGGCCGAGCATGTACTGCCAGGTGCGGCGGCGGCTGGAGCCGAGGACGATCTGCGTGGCGTTGACCCCGCGGGCGAATTCCAGCAGGGCGGAGGGGATGTCGTCGCCGATGACGTGGTGGAACGTTCCGCCGAGGTCCTCGACCAGGGTGCGCTGGACGGCCAGCTCCTTGGGCGAGGCCGCGGTGAGTCCGTCGCTGCGGGCTATGTAGACGGCGAGGACCTCTCCGCCGGCGCCCTTCTCCGCCAGGCGGGTGGCGCGCCGTATCAGGGTGCGGCCCTCGGGTCCGCCGGTCAGGCCGACGACGATCCTCTCCCGGGCCTGCCAGGTGGAGCGGATGTTGTGCTCGCCCCGGTACTGCTGGAGGTACTCGTCGACGCGGTCGGCCGTCCACAGCAGGGCCAGCTCGCGCAGGGCGGTGAGGTTGCCGGGGCGGAAGTAGTTGGAGAGGGCCGCGTCGACCTTGTCCGAGGTGTAGACGTTGCCGTGGGCCATCCGGCGCCGCAGGGCCTCCGGGCTCATGTCGACCAGTTCGATCTGGTCGGCCCTGCGCACGACCTCGTCGGGGACGGTCTCCCGCTGGCGCACCCCGGTGATCGACTCGACGACGTCCCCGAGGGACTCCAGGTGCTGGATGTTGACGGTCGACACCACGTCGATGCCGGCGGCGAGGAGCTCGGCGACGTCCTGCCACCGTTTGGGGTTCCGGGAGCCCGGCACGTTCGTGTGGGCGAGCTCGTCGACGAGGGCGACGGCGGGGCGGCGGGCCAGGACCGCGTCGACGTCCATCTCGGTGAAGGCGGTCCCCCGGTAGTCCAGGGTGCGGCGCGGCACCTGCTCCAGGCCGTGCAGCATGACCTCCGTGCGCGGCCGTCCGTGGTGCTCCACGAAGGCCACGACGCAGTCCGTGCCGCGCTCGACCCGGCGGTGCCCCTCGGAGAGCATCGCGTAGGTCTTGCCGACGCCCGGCGCAGCGCCGAGGTAGATCCGAAGCTTGCCGCGTCCCATGGCTCGACCATACGTCCAGCCAATCGGACATTCCGTACGCGGGGAGAGGCCCCGGTGCGGTATTGACGTGATTCTGATGTCGAACCGCCGGACCGCGATGTCGAGAACCCCGGACCGGCTCCGACCTCACCGTGACAACAGCCCCGGCACCGTCCGGGACGTGACGCACACCGAGGAGCCCCCCGTGAAGTACATGCTGCTGATGCAGTTCGACGCGCAGAGCCTCGACGTCCCCTCGATCGGGGAGTGGGAGCCGGAGGAGATCCGCGCGCACATCGCGTTCATGCGGAGCACGAACGAGAAGCTGGCGGCGGCGGGCGAGCTCGTCGACGCGCAGGGCCTCGCGATGCCGGAGACGGCGCGGATCGTGCGGGCGGCGGCGGACGGCTCCGCGCTGGTGACCGACGGGCCCTTCGCCGAGACCAAGGAGTTCCTGGCCGGCTGGTGGATCGTCGAGGTGCCCTCCGCGGAGCGCGCCGTGGCGATCGCGGCCGAGGTGTCGGCGGCGCCCGGCCCCGGGGGAACCCCGGTCAACATGCCCATCGAGGTGCGCGAGGTCATGTCCGCGCCCCCGGAGACGTCGGACGCACGGGGCTGAGCCGCGGCGCGGGCGGGGCGGGCTCCGGACCGCCTCTCCCCCGCGCGCATCTCCCCCGCACGCATCTCACCCCTCACCCCTCACCCCTCGCTCCTCAGGGATCAGGGCCCGGTGCTCGGTACTCGGTGCCCAGGAATCAGTGCTCGATGATCTCGCCGTCGCTCAGCTCCAGGACCCGGTCGGCCAGGCTGAGGAGCTGGGGGTCGTGGGTGGCGACCAGGGCCGTGCAGCCCTCGCTGCGGACGACCGCGCGGAGCAGCTGCATGACGGCGAGGCCGGTCTCGGCGTCCAGCTGGCCCGTCGGCTCGTCGGCTATGAGCAGGGCGGGCTTGTTGGCGAGGGCGCGGGCGATGGCGACGCGCTGCTGCTGGCCGCCGGAGAGTTCGCCGGGCCGCTGCTCGGCGTGGTCGGCGAGCCCCACGAGCCCGAGCAGCAGGGCCACCCGCTCCTCGCGCTCCTTCGGGTCGGCCTTGCGCAGCCGCATGGGGACGCCCACGTTCTCGGCGGCGGAGAGGATCGGGAGGAGTCCGAAGGACTGGAAGATGAAGCCGATCCGGTCGCGGCGGAGCTCCAGGAGGCCGCCCTCGCCAAGGGTGGAGAGGTCGGTGCCGTCGATGACGATCCGGCCCCCGTCGGCGCTGTCGAGGCCGCCCACGAGGTTGAGCAGGGTCGTCTTGCCGGAACCGGAGCGGCCCTTGAGCGCGACGAGCTCGCCGCGCGGGATGTCGAAGGAGACGCCGCGCAGGGCGTGGACGGCGGCCTCACCCGTCCCGTACGAACGGCGCAGGTCCTCGACGCGGACCATCGGCAGGCCGGCCGGGTCCTCGGCCAGGGCCGTCGCGGACCCCGTGCTGCTCTCACTCACCCTGTGTTCCCCCTCCTCGAACATGTGCGTTCGCCAGTATGGTCCTGAGCCGCCCTCCGCGGCCAGAGCCCGAGGCCCGGACCTGTGGAAAACCCCGCGGGCGGAGGTCGGCACGGGCCTCGGGAGACGGATCAGGGGCGCGGGCCTCGGGGCACGGGGCGCGGGACAGGCGCGCGGGGCCGACGCGCAGGTCCGGGGCACGAGACCGGCGCACGAGACCGGCGCGCGAGACGGGGACACGGGCCGGAGGGCCGCCGCCGGAGCGGCCGGGGAACGAGCGGTGGGGGGGGGGGGGGACGGGGGGGGGGGGGGGGGGGGGAGGGAGAGAGGGTGGGGGGGGGGCGCGGCCCAAAGGGGGGGAAGGGG
>NZ_JBVJMN010000095.1:14400-22241 GCF_055584185.1 Streptomyces sp. NPDC104202
CCCACATGGTTTTCTTAGGGTCAAAAGGGAGCCGGGAGGAGAAGAGGGGGACAGGGGCGGGGGGCCTCCCGAGGGGGGGGGGGGGAAGGGGGGGGGGGCCCCCCCCCGGGGGGGGGGGGGGGCGCCCCCCCCCACCGGCCGTGCTGGGGTGTGACGCCGGCCCGAGGGGGCGGACCGGCGTTGGTGGTTCAGCGGATCTCGGAGATCTCCGGTCCGCGCTGGAGCTGGCCCATGCCGCCGGAGAAGCGGGAGCTCTCCTGCTCCTCCTGCTGGACGCCGTCCGGCACCATCTGCGCGTCGTTCGGCAGCTTGAGCACGATCGGGTCACGCGGAGCCATCGGGCCGTCGCCGCGGACGACGACGGTGTCCCGGACGATCTGCTCCAGGAGCCCGGCGGCCTCGGGCTGGACCGCGCCCTGCCCGGAGATCACTCCGCGCAGGAACCAGCGGGGTCCGTCGACGCCCACGAAGCGGACCAGCTGGACACCGCGGTTGCCGTCCGGCAGCTGGACGGGCACCTGGGCCCGCAGCTCCCAGCCCAGGGGGCCCTCGACCTCGTCGATGACACCGCCCTGCTGGATGATGCCCGTGGCGATCTCGTCGCGGACCTCGCCCCAGATGCCCTCGTTCTTGGGGGCGGCGAAGGCCTGCAGCTGCACGGCGCTGTCGCGGAGCACGACGGTGGCGGCGACGATCGCGTCCCCGGCCACCTCGACCCGCAGCTCCATGCCCTCGACTCCGGGCACGAAGACGCCGCCGAGGTCCACGCGACCCTCGTCGGGCTTGGTGACCTCGGAGATGTCCCAGGGCCCGTCGGGCCGGGGCTCCGGCGGAAGGTTCACCCGGCGCGGAGCCTCGTCCGCGTCCTCGCCGTCCACCGCGTCGACGACCTGCTCGGCCTCGCCCGCCGCGTCCTCGGCGGCACCGCTCTTCTTGCGACGTCCGAACACGTCACTGTCCTTCCCGGTCGGATACGACCGAAGCGTATCGATTCCCACCCGTCGTGCCGTCCACGGCGGCATGACCGCCGGTGGACCCGAAGCCCCCCTCGGCCCGCGCCGAGCCGGGAAGCTCCGCCACCTCGTGGAAGCGCACCTTCTCGACCTGTTGGACGACAAGCTGGGCGATCCTGTCGAATCGTTCGAACCGCACGGTCTCGCGCGGGTCGAGATTGACCACGATCACCTTGATCTCTCCACGGTACCCGGCATCCACCGTCCCCGGGGCATTCACCAGTGCCACTCCGCAGCGGGCCGCGAGACCGGAGCGCGGGTGCACGAAGGCCGCGTAGCCGTCGGGGAGGGCGATGGAGACCCCGGTGGGCAGCACCGCGCGCTCGCCGGGGGCGAGCTCGGCGGCCTCGGTGGTCACCAGGTCGGCCCCGGCGTCGCCGGGATGCCCGTAGGCCGGGATCGGCACCTCCGGGTCCACACGGCGGATCAGTACGTCGACAGGGTTGCGCATCAGGGGTTCACCTCGAAGGCGCGGGCGCGCCTGACCTGGTCGGGGTCGGACATGGCTGCCTGGATCTCCTCCGGGCGGCCGTTGTCGATGAAGTGGTCGACCTTCACCTCGACGAAGAGGGCGTCGGCGCGGACGGCGACGGGGCCCTCGGGCCCGCCGATCCGCCCGACGGCGGTCGAGAAGATCTTGCGGCCGTGCACGGCGGTGACCGCGGCCTCCAGGTGGAGGACGGTGCCGACGGGGACGGGCCGCACGAAGTCGGTCTCCAGACGTCCGGTCACGGCGATGACCCGCAGCAGCCAGTTCAGGGAGCCGAGGGTCTCGTCGAGCGCGGTGGCGAGCACGCCGCCGTGCGCGAGGCCGGGGGCGCCCTGGTGGTCGGGGGTCACCGTGAACTCGGCGGTGACGGTCACGTCCTCGCCCGCCCGTGCCTCCAGGTGGAGGCCGTGGGGCTGTCCGCCGCCGCACCCGAAGCAGTTCGCGTAGTGCGACCCGAGCAGCTCGCCGGGCGCCGGGGCGTCGGGGTGGCGTACCGGCGGTATGGCGTCGGCCGGCGGGGTGAGGGCGGCAGATGTTGCAGTCACAGGCGCAGACCTTACCCGCGCGGATGGGCGCCGGTCGCGCCGTGCCAAGCTTGGACGCATGCAGCCTTCCGCACCGTCTCCGGCCCCCTCCCCCGCGCCCTCCGCCGCGCCGCGTTTCGACGAGCGGCTGACGGCGCCCCGCTCCTGGTGGGTCATCGTGGTCCTGATCGGCCTCTCCGGCGGCCTGGTCATGTTCCCGCTGGGTACGGTCCCGCTGCTGGGCGGCGTGATCGTGGCGGGCGTGCTGGCCGGGATGGCGGTCTCGTCGTACGGCTCCGCGCGGATCCGGGTGACGGCCGGTTCGCTGGTCGCGGGCGACGCGCGGATCCCGGTCACGGCGCTGGGGGCGGCCGAGGTGCTGGACGAGGAGGGGGCGCGCGCCTGGCGCAGTTACAAGGCCGACCCGCGCGCCTTCATGCTGATGCGCAGCTACGTGCCGGGGGCGGTCCGGGTCGAGGTGACGGACCCGTCGGACCCGACGCCGTACGTGTACCTGTCGACGCGGGAGCCCGAGGCACTGGTGGCGGCGCTGGAGGCGGAGCGTCCCGGCGACGCGGGCTGAGCGGGCGGGGGCGCCGGGGGCGTCCTTCACGACCGGGGCCCGCGGGGCCCCGTCCGTGTCTAGAAGCCCAGTTCCTCGGGGTTCTCGGGCTGCTCCAGCGGGGGCAGCTCCGGGAGCGCCGCCCAGGGGATCTGGCGGGTGCGCAGGTCCTTGCGGATGTGGCCGGCGAGCTTCTTGGTGTCGCGGCGGTTCATGACCGCTCCGACGGCGGCGCCGACCATGAAGGGCATCAGGTTCGGCAGGTTGCGCACCATGCGTTTCATGATCTGCTGGCGCAGTTCGCGCTTGAGCTGCCCGCCGAGGGCCGCGTTGACCGTGGTGGGCTTGGTGGGGTCGATGCCCCGCTCCTCGGCCCAGGAGGTCAGGTAGGCCGCCGAGCGCTGGGTGAGCCTCCCGGGGGGCCGCAGCCCGTACACCTCGTGCAGTTCGGCGATGAGCTTGAGTTCGACGGCGGCGACGCCGGTGATCTCGGCCGCCAGTTCGGCCGGCATGGCCGGGGGGACCGGGAGCATGGCGGCCGCGCCGACGCCCGCGCCGACGGTCGAGCTCGCGTTCGCGGCGCCCGCGACGAGCTTGTCCGCGAGCTCCTCGGGGCCGAGGCCCGGGAACTGTCTGCGGAGGGTCGCCAGATCGCGGACGGGAATCCGCGGGGCGAGGTCGATCAGCCGGTCGGCGAGATAGCCGATGCCGGCCTTGGCGCCGTCTCCGCCGCGCCGGACTCCCCGCGTGACCCCACGCCGGACGGCGTCGATCCGCTCGGAGTCGATCCTGATCCGGTCGAGCTGGGCGCGCGCCGGGTCGGCCAGTCGCCTGACGGCGCCGCGGCGCCCGTCGTGGGGTGCCGTGTCGTGGCCCGCCTCCCGCTCCGCCGGCAGCGAGGCCGGATCCGGCTCGGTGACCGCTTCGAGCGAGGCCGGGTGGCCTCGCCCGTCGTCACGTGCGCCGGGGGAGGGCAGGGGGGCGGCGTGCTCGGCTTCAGGGGCCTCCTGGGCGCCCTCTGCCGGGCCTGAGCCGCCCTTGTGCGTCCGAGGGCTCCCGGGGAGCCTCAGACGCCGCTTCCGGGAAGGTGTGTCGCCTGCCACGGCCGGGCGACCTCAGTCGCAGTCACGGCAGATCGGCTGGCCGTTCTTCTCCCTGGCCAGCTGGCTGCGGTGGTGCACGAGGAAGCAGCTCATGCAGGTGAACTCGTCGGCCTGCTTGGGCAGGACCCGGACGGCCAGCTCCTCGTTCGAGAGGTCGGCGCCGGGAAGCTCCAGGCCTTCGGCGGCCTCGAACTCGTCGACGTCGACGGTCGAGGTCGACTTGTCGTTCCGGCGTGCCTTCAGTTCCTCAAGGCTGTCCGAGTCGACGTCGTCGTCGGTCTTGCGTGGGGTGTCGTAATCCGTTGCCATGTCGCTCTCCCCCTCTGGGTGGTTGCGGTGTCTCCAGCGCACGTAACGCGTGAGAGGTCGGACTTGTGCCCGACCTGAGGCGGAGATTTTGCCTCACATCAAGGTCTGTTACTCAATCGACACCCGTCGCCCGCTCTCGCGAGTGATCGGCTTCGGGTGGCGAACCGGACCGTACACGGTCCTCCGGGCGCCCCACACGGGCGCCACCCCGTGTACTTCCCGTCATTCCGGGCCCCGGAAACCCGGACTTTTCCTGGTTTTCCGAGGGATTTCTCCGTCACGGAGAGTGGAGGTCCGGACACTGTCTCCTGTGATCGATCACACATGAGCGTCTCAGAATCAGGGCCACGGAATTCCGCGCAAAGCGAACGGAACCGGTCGGCTCGTGCAGTGTGTCAGATCGGCAGAGTGACGCGCATCACGAGACCGCCGCCCTCGCGGGGCTCCGCGATGATACGGCCGCCGTGCGCACGGGCCACGGACCGGGCGATCGACAGGCCGAGACCGACCCCCTTGTCGCTGCCGGTCCGCTCCTGCCGGAGCCTGCGGAACGGCTCGAAGAGGTTGTCGATCTCGTACGCGGGAACGACCGGCCCCGTGTTCGAGATGACCAGCACGGCCTGACCGTGCTCCGTCTCCGTGCCGACCTCCACCCAGCCGTCCTCCGGCACGTTGTACCGGACCGCGTTCTGGAGCAGGTTCAGCGCGATCCGCTCCAGCAGGACGCCGTTGCCCTGCACGACCGCGGGACCCAGCTCGCGCCGGATCTCCACGCCCTTGGCCGCGGCCTCGGCGTGCGTCTGGTCGATCGCCCGGGAGGCGACCTCGGCGAGGTCGACGGCCTTGCGCTCGATGATCTGGTTGTCGCTCCGGGCGAGCAGCAGCAGGCCCTCGACGAGCTGCTCGCTGCGCTCGTTGGTGGCGAGCAGCGTCTTGCCCAGCTGCTGGAGCGCCACGGGGGCCTCGGGATCGGAGACGTGGATCTCCAGCAGGGTGCGGTTGATCGCGAGCGGGGTCCTCAGCTCGTGCGAGGCGTTCGCGACGAACCGCTGTTGCGCGGTGAAGGCCCGCTCCAGCCGCTCCAGCATCTCGTCGAAGGTGTCGGCGAGCTCCTTGAGCTCGTCGTCGGGGCCGTCCAGCTCGATCCGCCGGGCCAGGTCGGAACCGGCCACCTGGCGGGCGGTGCGGGTGATCCGGCCGAGCGGGGAGAGCACCCGTCCCGCCATGGCGTAGCCGAAGGCGAAGGCGATGATGCTCAGGCCGAGCAGGGCGAAGAGCGAGCGGCGCAGGAGGTCGTCCAGGGCCAGGTCGCTCTGGTGGCGCAGACAGACCGAGACGGCGTCGTTGAACTGCTCGCCGGTGCCCGTGTTGGGCAGCTGGCACCAGGAGGTGGTCGGCTGCACCTCGCCCTTGACGATCTTGAACGGCAGCTGGGCCGCGCTGTCGCTCAGCGCCTGCGCCGTGAAGAGGTAGATGATCGAGAGCAGCAGGATGCCGGCGATGAGGAACATGCCGCCGTAGAGCAGGGTGAGCCGTATCCGGATGGTCGGGCGCAGCAGCGGCCGGACCGGGTCACGGGGGTCCCAGGTCGGCTTCGGGGGCGCCTGGGGGTGGGGCGCGGGAGTCGTGGCCATCGGGTCAGATCCGGTACCCGGAGCCGGGCACGGTGACGATGACGGGCGGCTCGCCGAGCTTGCGGCGCAGGGTCATGACCGTGACGCGCACGACGTTGGTGAAGGGGTCCGTGTTCTCGTCCCAGGCCTTCTCCAGGAGCTGCTCGGCCGAGACGACGGCGCCCTCGCTGCGCATGAGGACCTCCAGGACGGCGAACTCCTTCGGCGCGAGCTGGACCTCCTTGCCCTCTCGGAACACCTCGCGGCGGTTCGGGTCGAGCTTGATGCCGGCGCGCTCCAGGACGGGCGGGAGGGGCACGGTGGTCCGCCGGCCGAGGGCGCGCACGCGCGCGGTGAGCTCGGTGAAGGCGAACGGCTTGGGGAGGTAGTCGTCGGCGCCGAGCTCCAGGCCCTCCACGCGGTCGCTGACGTCGCCGGAAGCGGTGAGCATCAGGACGCGGGTGGGCATGCCGAGCTCGACGATCTTGCGGCAGACGTCGTCGCCGTGGACGAGCGGGAGGTCTCGGTCGAGGACGACGACGTCGTAGTCGTTGACGCCGACGCGCTCCAGGGCCGCGGCGCCGTCGTACACGACGTCGACGGCCATGGCCTCCCGGCGCAGTCCGGTGGCCACCGCATCGGCGAGCAGCTGCTCGTCCTCGACGACGAGTACGCGCACGTCGTTCATCCTTCCCGTCAAGCCGCTGTCCGAGGGAGGACCGGCTGGAATCCGTGCACTGACTGTGCGTGTCCATCCTGCCCCGTACGCGCGTAAACCGGCTGTAAGACGGCGGCCCGGGGGCCGTGCGGAGGGGCCGCGCGCGGGGGGCGCGCGGCGGGGCGCGAAGAATTCACCTGATTCACGGGCCAGTTGAGGTTTCCGTGAGGAAGGGCATGGGGAGGACGACTGCACACCCCGTGATCACGCCCTGTATGTGGCGCGCCACCTACCGCTCTCTGTCCCCCAGAGACCGCAGCGTGTGATCCACCCACCCTCGGCACACCCCCGTGCCAACGGACCCACGACGAGGGGGCGCACGATGGACGCTTTCACCGCAGGACTGCTGCACCGCATCAGGACCACGCAGACCGACCTCACGCGAGCTCGTGAGACGGGCGACGACTACCTGGTGGACGTCGAGCAGGCCGAGCTGGAGGACCTGCACCGCCTGGCCGCCGAGCACGGCGTGGAGGTCGCCGCACCCGGCGTCTGACACGTCACGCACGACCGACCTCGGGAACGCACGAGGCCCCGGCGCCGCTCCCGGCGCCGGGGCCTCGTGCGTCCGCCTCACGGCGAGATCCGAAGGAGGCGACCTAGTCGTGCCAGGCCCCCAGCTCCTCCAGGAGCTCCTGGAGGGGCCCGAAGAGGCCGGGAGAGGCCGCCAGGGTCAGTTCGCCGGACTCGGGCTCCCCGGGGCGGCCACCGGTCAGCGCGCCCGCCTCGCGGGCGATGAGCGCCCCGGCCGCGAGGTCCCAGGGGTTGAGCCCGCGCTCGTAGTACGCGTCGAGGCGGCCGGCCGCGACGTCGCAGAGGTCGATGGCGGCCGATCCGCCCCGGCGGATGTCGCGGACCATCGGGATCACGTGCCGCGCGACCTCCGCCTGGTGGGCGCGGCGCTCCTGGACGTACCCGAAGCCGGTGCCCAGGAGTGCCTGGTCGAGCGAGGGCGAGGGGCGGACGGCGAGGCGCCGGTCGCCCAGGTGGGCGCCGCCGCCGAGGACCGCGCGGTACGTCTCGCCGCGCATCGGCGCCTCCACGACGCCGGCCACGGTCCGGCCGTCCTGTTCGGCGGCGATGGACACGGCCCAGGTGGGCAGTCCGTAGAGGTAGTTCACGGTGCCGTCGAGCGGGTCGATGACCCAGCGGACGCCGCTGGATCCGGGGCTCGACGCGCCCTCCTCGCCGAGGAGGCCGTCCTGCGGGCGGTGCTCGGCGAGGAAGCCGGTGATCAGCTTCTCGGCGGCGATGTCCATCTCGGTGACCACGTCGATGGCACTGGACTTGGTCCTGGCCACGGCGAGGTCGTCGGGGCGGCCGTCGCGCAGCAGCGCTCCGGCGTGCCGGGCGGCCTCCAGGGCGAGGTCGAGCAGTTCGGTGTGCAGGGGGTCGGTCACGCTGGCTCCTTACGCGTACGGGCTGTCGGCGCCGGCGGCGGCCGGGCGTTCGGCGCGGGCCGGGCAGCAGCCGATCGGGCAGAGGTCGTGGGAGGGGCCGAGTGTGCCC
>NZ_JBVJMN010000096.1:0-21985 GCF_055584185.1 Streptomyces sp. NPDC104202
AAAAGACCACGGGGATGTTCGGCCACGTGGCGGTTATATCCCTGACCCTCCCCACCCCCCCCCCCCTCCCCCCCCCTCCTCCCCCCCCCCCCCTCCCCCCCCCCCCCCCGCGGCTGAGGCGATGCATATGCAGGTTGTATTCGGTTCTGCCGGCGGCGCCGGCTACGGGACGCAGCGAGGAGGTCGGTGAAGATGTTCCTCGCTCTGCTCCTGTGCGGCCTGGTCGTCGCACTGGTGGTGATCGGGCTCTTCGTCTTCGGCTTGCGCCGGAGACTCATCCAGCGTGCCGGCGGCACCTTCGACTGTTCCCTGCGCTGGGACGTGCCCGACGAACCGGATCCGACCGGCAAGGGCTGGGTGTACGGCGTCGCCCGCTACAGCGGTGACGAGATCGCCTGGTTCCGCGTCTTCTCCTACGCGCCCCGTCCGCGCCGCGTCCTGGAGCGCTCCTCCATCGTGGCGCTGGAGCGCCGGATGCCGGAGGGCGAGGAGGAGCTCGCGCTGCTCTCCGACGCCGTGATCCAGCCCTGCATGTACGAGGGGGTGCGGCTGGAGCTCGCCATGAGCGAGGACGCCCGCACCGGCTTCATGGCCTGGCTGGAGGCTGCGCCTCCCGGCCAGCGGGTCAACGTGGCCTGACGTTCCCGTGGCGTGACGTTCCGGTCGCGCGGGCGTCCGCGGCATGCGTGAAGAAGCGGGGGACGGTGTGCTGCACCGTCCCCCGCTTCGTCGTGCCTGCTAGTTCAGGCCGGTGTTGATGGCGCCGACGAGCTCGCCGTTGCCGGTGTCACCGCTGAACTCCCAGAAGAACGCGCCGCCGAGGCCCTGGTTCTTCGCCCAGCCCATCTTGGACGTGACCGTGGACGGGGTGTCGTAGCTCCACCAGTTGCTGCCGCACTTGGCGTACGCCGTGCCGGCGATGGTGCCGGTGGACGGGCAGGAGGTCTTCAGGACCTTGTAGTCCTCGATGCCCTGCTCGTAGGTGCCCGGCGCGGGGCCGGTCGCCGTGCCGCCGGGGGCCGCCTGGGTGACGCCGGTCCAGCCGCGCCCGTAGAAGCCGATGCCGAGCAGCAGCTTCTTGGCCGGGACGCCCTGCGCCTTGAACTTGGCGATCGCGTCGGCGGAGTTGAAGCCCGCCTGCGGGATGCCGGCGTACGAGGTGAGCGGGGAGTGCGGGGCCGTCGGGCCCTGGGCCGCCCAGGCGCCGAAGAAGTCGTACGTCATGACGTTGAACCAGTTCATGTACTGCGCGGCGCCCGCGTAGTCGGTGGCGTCGATCTTGCCGCCGGCGGAGCCGTCGGCCGTGACGGCCGCGGTGACGAGGTAGTTGGCGCCGAACTTGGCGCGCATCGCCTGCATCATGTTCTTGAACGCCGCGGGGCCGCTGGTGTCGCAGCTGAGACCGCAGGCGTTGGGGTACTCCCAGTCCAGGTCGATGCCGTCGAAGACGTCGGCCCAGCGCGGGTCCTCGATCAGGTCGTAGCAGGACTGCGCGAAGGCGGTCGGGTTCTGCACGGCCTGGCCGAAGCCGCCGGACCAGGTCCAGCCGCCGAAGGACCAGAGGATCTTGATGTTCGGGTACGCCTTCTTCAGCTTGCGGAGCTGGTTGAAGTTGCCGCGCAGCGGCTGGTCCCACGTGTCGGCGACGCCGTCGACGGACTGGTCGGCGGTGTAGGCCTTGTCGTAGTCGGCGTAGGCGTCGCCGATGGTGCACTTGCCGCCCTGGACGTTGCCGAAGGCGTAGTTGATGTGCGTGATCTTGGAAGCGGAGCCCGAGGTCACGATGTTCTTCACGTGGTAGTTGCGGCCGTAGACGCCCCAGTTGGTGAAGTAGCCCATCTTCACGGCGTTCGGCAGGGGCTGGCCTCCGCCGCCGCCGGTGGTGCGGACGGCGACCGGGCCGGCGGCGGGGCCGGTCTGGTCGGCGGTGTCGCGGGCCACGACCGTGTAGCTGTAGTCGGTGCCGGCGGTGAGGCCCTGGTCGGTGTGGGTGAGACCGGTGACCGTGGCGATCTTGGTGCCGTCGCGCAGGACGTCGTAGTTCTTGACGCCCTTGTCGTCGGTGGCCGCGGACCAGCTGATCTTCACCGAGGTGTCGGTGATGTCGGAGGAGGCGGGGGCACCGGGGGCCGAGGGCGGGTTGTCGCCGGGCTGGGTGGTGCCGTCGCAGGCGGCGCCGTTGATCTTACAGCCGCTCGGCGCGCCGGGGCCTGCGCCGTTGTAGCCGAAGGAGACGGAGGCGCCCGGGGCGAGGGTGCCGTTCCAGCCGACGTTCTTGGCGGTCCAGTGGGTGCCGGAGCTGGTGACGCTCGCGTCCCACGCGGAGGTGACCGAGGTGCCGGCGGGGTAGTCCCACTCGACGGTCCAGGAGCTGATGGTCGTCGTGCCGGTGTTCTTGACGGTCCAGTTGGCGCCGAAGCCGGTGCCCCAGTCCTGGGTCTTCGTGTAGGTCGCCGTGGCCGAGGTGGCCGCTTCGGCGGGGCTGGCGAGGCCGACCATGGCGGCCAGCGGCAGGATCAGGGCGGTCAGACCGGCTGCGGCCCGGCGTCTGAACCCTGTTCTGCGCGTCGGTGCTTGAGTGCTCAACGGTGCTCCTCAAGTTGCGGACGGACAAGGTGGGGGTGGTCCGTGAAGATGCGCGCGCCCCGCGAGCGTAGGAAGGTCTGGACCAATCGTCAAGAGGTCCAGACCAACGTCGGCAATCTCGGATCAGACCCCCAACTCCTGTGCCAGCACCGCCGCTTGGACCCTGCTCTTCAGCCCCAGCTTCCCCAGCACCTTGCTGACGTGCGTCTTCACCGTCGCCTCCGCCATGTCCAGACGCACGGCGATCTCCGCGTTCGACAGCCCGCCGCCCAGCGTCGACAGCACCTCGCGCTCCCGGGGCGTCAGCGCCTCCAGCACGGCCGGATCGGTGCCCGAGGACGGCCGCGCCGGCCGCCCCGTCGCGGCGAACTCCGCGATGAGCCGCCGCGTCACCGCCGGGGCGATCAGGCCCTCCCCGCGCGCCACCGTCCGCACCGCCTCGATCAGCTCGCGCGCGTCGGCGTTCTTCAGCAGGAAGCCGGCCGCCCCCGCCCGAAGCGCCCCGAACACATACGCGTCGAGGTCGAAGGTGGTCAGCACCAGGACGTCGGCCAGCCCCTCCGCGACGACGATCCCCGTCGCCGTCACCCCGTCCATCCGGGGCATCTGCACGTCCATGAGGACCAGGTCGGGCCGGAGCGCGCGCGCCAGCTCGACGGCCCGCTCCCCGTCGGCGGCCTCCCCGACCACCTCGATGTCCGGGGCGCTGCCCAGGATGAGCACCAGCCCGGCCCGTACCGCGCTCTGGTCCTCGGCGACCACCACCCGCACCGTCATGCGTTCCCCGCCTCCTCGTCCGCGGGCAGCTCCGCCCGCACCTGCCACACCGCTCCCGAGGCCGCCGCGCGGAACTCCCCGCCGAGCAGCTCCGTGCGCTCCCGCATGCCCACCAGCCCCGAACCCGTGCCCGGCGCGGCCGGTCCCGGTCGCGCCCCGTACGGCGAGTCGACGGCGACCGTCAGCACCCCGTCGGCCCGGCCGATCCGCACGCTGACCGTACCCGGGGCGGCGTGCTTGACCGCGTTGGCCAGCGACTCCTGCACGATCCGGTACGCGGCCAGCTCCACCGGCGCCGGCAGGGCACCGCCCGGCGGGCGGGCGTCCTCCAGGACGAACTCCAGACCGCCCGCGGCGCCGTTCGCCCGCGCCCGCGCGAGGAGGGCGTCCACGGCGTCGAGGCTGGGCACGGCCCCCGGCTCCCGCTCGCCGTCGCTGTCCCGGAGCAGTCCGATGAGCCGCCGCATCTCCGTGAGGCCCGCCACGCTGTTCTCGCGGATGACGGTGAGCGCCTGCCGGGTGGTGGCCGGCTCGTCGAGGGAGAGCGCGGCCGTGGAGTGGATCGCGATCGCCGACAGGTGGTTCGCGACCATGTCGTGCAGCTCGCGTGCCATCCGGGCGCGCTCGGCCACCACCGCCTGGGTCCGGTCCATCTCGGCGAGCAGCGCGGTCTGCTCCGCGCGCAGCCGGGCGGCGTCCGCCGCGTCGCGGTGGTTGCGGACGACGGCCCCGGTCACGGCCGGCAGGAAGGAGATCATGCCGGTGATCACCCCGACGAGGAGCGCGAACGCGTTCTGCCACCAGATCAGCAGGACGACGGTGCCCGCGACCGTGATCAGGCCCGTCGTGTAGGGGATCCGGCGGGCCGAGGCGGGCCGCCCGTACACGACCGCCGCGTAGACGACGTCCGTGAACATCAGCACGGTGGCGAGGCTGCCGTTGGTGAACTGGTCGGCCACGATCGCCAGGGTGCCCGCGGCCAGCGCCGTCCGGGGCGCGGTCCGGCGCACCACCTCCGCCCCCGTCATCACCGTCAGCGGGACGAGCGTCGCCCACCGCTGCCCGATGACGTGCTCCCCGGTCACGTACAGGCCGAACCACCACAGGATCACGCCGCCGAAGAACCCGGAGGCGGCGATGAGCAGGTCGATGCGGTGGGGGCGGGGGAGCGTCACGTACCCATCCAACACGCCCCCGCGGGCGCGAACCTCCCCGTCGCGGCCGATCCGCGCGGCGGCCGCCCTCCGTCGAACGATGTAGACGGAGTTCGTCATCGGCGACGACGATCCGGGCCCGGAGCCGGGAGACGCTGAGGGGGAGCCGAAAGGGGAACGCCGTGATCGTCACGCTGATCGTCGTCTGCGAGGTCGCCTTCTGGGTCCTGCTGGCCGCCGGCCTCGCCGCCCGCTACCTCCTGAGGATGCCCCGGACGGGCATGGCGCTCCTCCTGTGCGAGCCGCTCCTGGAGGTCCTGCTCCTCGTCGTCACCGCGATCGACCTCAAGAACGGGGCCGACCCCAGCTGGCGGCACGGCCTCGCCGCCGTCTACATCGGCTACACCGTGGGCCACGGCCACCGGACGGTGAAGTGGCTCGACGGCCACGCCGCCCACCGCTTCGGCGGGGCGCCGCCGCCGGCCGGGCCGCCGCGGTACGGCCGGGCGCGCGCCCGCCACGAGGGCGAGATCTGGCTCGGCTCGGTCGTCGCCGCGGCCGTCGCCTCCGTCCTGCTGCTCCTCGCCGCCTGGTACGTCGGCGACGACGGGGACACCGGGCCGCTGCGGAGCTGGATCTTCTTCGCCTGGCGGGCGGTCGGCATCCACGGCCTGATCGCGCTCAGCTACGCGATCTGGCCGAAGAAGCCGCCGGCCGGCGGGTCAGCGGTCCCCGCCCGGGACCCAGAGCACGTCCCCGACCTCCTTGTTCGCGGTCCGGGCAAGGATGAAGAGCAGGTCCGATAGGCGGTTGAGGTAGGTGGCGGTCAGGGCGTTCATCGTCTCGCCGTGGACCTCCAGGGCCGCCCAGGTGGAGCGCTCCGCCCGCCGGACCACCGTGCACGCCTGGTGCAGCAGTGCCGCACCGGGCGTGCCGCCCGGCAGGATGAAGGAGCGCAGCTTCTCCAGCTCCTCCAGGAAGCGGTCGCAGTCCGCCTCCAGCTTGTCCACGTACGTCTGCTCCACCCGCAGCGGCGGGTACTTCGGGTCCTCCACCACCGGGGTGCACAGGTCGGCGCCGACGTCGAACAGGTCGTTCTGGACGCGGACGAGGACCTTCACGACCTCCTCGTCGAGCCGCCCGAGGGCGATGGCGGTGCCGATGGCGGCGTTGGCCTCGTTGGCGTCGGCGTACGCCGAGATCCGCAGGTCCGTCTTGGCGGTCCTGCTCATGTCGCCGAGGGCCGTCGTGCCCTGGTCGCCGGTACGGGTGTAGATGCGCGTCAGATTGACCATGGGGCCAGCCTAGTTACGCACCGGCGCCGCGGAACGTCCGTGTGCCGACCGTCACGGCCAGCGCCGTCACCCCGAGGCCGACGAGGACGCCGTACAGCATGGTCGGGGTCGTGTAGTGGCCGGTGTACGCCTCCCGCACCGCGTCGACCAGATAGCGGAACGGCACGAGGCGGGAGAGCACGTCCAGCCACCCCGGCGCGAGGGTCATCGGCAGCATCAGCCCCGACAGCAGCATCGCGGGCAGGGCGAGCGTGTTGACCGCCGGTCCGAACGCCTGCGGGCTGGGAAGCCTCAGGGCCAGGGTGTACGAGAGCGCGGCGAGCGCCGCGGAGAGCAGGGCGACGAAGCCGAAGCCGACGAGGACGCCGGCCACCGGCGCCCGCAGGCCCATCGGGATCGCCGCCAGGACCAGCAGCACGGCCTGGAAGACGAAGAGCGCCGCGTCGCGCAGGATCCGTCCGAGGAGCAGGCCGAGCCGGCTCACCGGGGTGACCCGCATCCGGTCGAACACTCCCCAGTCCTTCTCCATGATGAGCGAGAAGCCGGCGAACGAGGCCCCGAAGAGACCGAGTTGGAGGAGCAGGCCGGGGACGAGGATCTGCCAGGAGTCGCCCTCGCGGCCCAGCGGCAGTCCGGTGAGCAGCGGCCCGAAGAGGAGCAGGTAGAGCAGCGGCATCAGGACGCCGAAGAAGATCTGGAAGGGGGAGCGCAGGGTCTGGCGGGCGTACCGGCCGAAGACGAGCGCGGTGTCGTGGAGGAGCATCCGGGGTCCTAGACGGCTACGGGGGCGGGATCGACGGGGGCCGGGCCGCGCCCGGTGACGGCGAGGAACGCCTCCTGGAGGGTGGCCGCGCCGTGCGCGGCCTTGAGTGCGGCGGGGCTGCCCTCGGCGACGACCGTGCCGCGGTCGACGATCACGAGCCGGTCGGCCAGCGCGTCGGCCTCGTCGAGGTAGTGGGTGGTGAGCACGACGGCCGTGCCGTCGGTGTCGCGCAGCCGCCGGACCAGCGCCCACAGGTCGGCGCGGCCGGCGGGGTCGAGGCCGGTCGTCGGCTCGTCGAGGAAGAGGAGCTCCGGGCGGTGGGTGAGGCCCATCGCGAGGTCGACCCGGCGGCGCTGGCCGCCGGAGAGGGCCGGGGTCCGGCGGTCGAGGAGCCCGGTCAGGCCGAGGTCGGCGGCGAGTTCGTCGACACGGGCCGCGGCGTGCGCCCGGGTCATCCCGTAGAGCCTGCCCTGGGTGACGAGTTCGGAGCGGACGGTCTCCTGGGGGTCGAGGCCGCCGGACTGGGCGACGTATCCGATGCGGCGGCGCACGGCGGCCGGGTCGGCGAGGAGGTCGTGGCCGGCGACGGTGGCGGTGCCGCCGGTGGGGGCGAGGAGCGTGGTGAGCATCCGCAGGGTGGTCGTCTTGCCGGCGCCGTTGGGGCCGAGGAGGCCCACGATCTCGCCGGGCCCGACGGTGAGGTCGATGCCGCGGACGGCCTCGACGGGTCCGTTCCTGCCGGTGAAGGTCCGGGCGAGCCCGGCCGTGCTGATGAGTGGCATGGCGACCACGAAAACAGAGTCGCTTAAATTTTGCAACGCCACCAAAAATTCAGTGTCTCTCAAATTTCAGCGAGCCTAGGATTGCCTAGGATGGGGCCATGGCCGAGGGACTCAGGGAACGCAAGAAGCGCGAGACGAAGCAGCGGATCTCGGACATCGCGACGGGGCTCTTCCTGGAGCGCGGCTTCGTGGCCGTCACCGTCGCCGACGTCGCCGAGGCGGCCGACGTCTCCGTGAACACCGTCTACAACTACTTCCCCGCCAAGGAGGACCTCTTCCTCGACCGGATGGACGGGGTCACCCAGCGCCTCGCCCGGATGATCCGCGGCCGCGACCGGGGCGAGTCGGCCGCCCGGGCCGTCCTGCGCGAACTGCGCCAGGACATCGGGGCGGTGTCACCCGCCTACGGGCTCATGGACGGGTTCGACGCCTTCATGAACGTCATCGAGCACGCGCCCACCCTCAAGGCCCGGCTCTTCCACGTCCAGCAGAGCGTCCAGGACGCCGTCGTCGCCACCCTGCGCGAGGAGACCGGGGCCTCCGGCGACGACCCGCTGCCGCTCCTCGTCGGCGGCCAGCTCGCCTGGATCGAGAGCACCGTCGTCGGCTACATCACCCGTGAGATGACCGCCGGACGCAAGGCCACCGCCGTGTCCCGCGAGGCCCTCGTCCTCCTCGACGAGATCGAGGACCTCCTGGGCGACCGGGTCCTCGGCTACGCGGTGCGCTAGGGCCCGTCGACCAGGACGGATCAGGGCGGATACCCCCGGGAGGTACGGCACCGCCGAATGGGGGTGCGGAAGGGGTGTCGTGAGTGTGACGTCCGTCAAAGCGGGCGTGACGCGCATTACTTCACGGTCACATGGCGCCCCGCGACCGCTAATCTCCGCCGGAGAGCCAGAAGTGAACAGGTGTTAAGGGGTGGAAGATCGTGGCCAGGAAGCTCGCCGTCATCGGGGCCGGACTCATGGGTTCCGGCATCGCGCAGGTCTCCGCACAGGCGGGCTGGGACGTCGTCCTGCGTGACGTCACCGACGCCGCCCTGACCCGCGGCACCGACGGCATCAAGGCGTCGTACGACCGGTTCGTCGCCAAGGGCAAGCTGGACGCCGCGGACGCCGAGGCCGCCCTCGGCCGGATCACCGCCACCACCGAGCTGGAGGCCGTCGCCGACGCCGACATCGTCGTCGAGGCCGTCTTCGAGAACCTCGACGTCAAGCACGAGATCTTCCGCTCGCTCGACAAGGTCGCCAAGGACGGCGCCGTCCTCGCCTCCAACACCTCCGCGATCCCGATCACCAAGATCGCCGCGGTGACCGAGCGCCCCGAGGCCGTCGTCGGCACCCACTTCTTCTCGCCCGTGCCGATGATGCAGCTCTGCGAGCTCGTCCGCGGCTACAAGACGAGCGACGCGACCCTCGCCACCGCGCGGGAGTTCGCCGAGTCCGTCGGCAAGACCTGCATCGTCGTCAACCGCGACGTCGCCGGCTTCGTCACCACCCGGCTCATCGCCGCCCTCGTCGTCGAGGCCGCCAAGCTCCACGAGTCGGGCGTCGCCAGCGCCGAGGACATCGACATCGCCTGCAAGCTCGGCTTCGGCCACGCCATGGGCCCGCTCACCACCGCCGACCTCACCGGCATCGACATCCTGGTGAACGCGGCCGACAACATCTACACGGAGTCCCAGGACGAGAAGTTCGCGCCCCCGGAGCTGATGCGCCGGATGGTGGACGCGGGTGACATCGGCCGCAAGAGCGGGCAGGGCTTCTACACGTACTGAGCCGGCACCGCCACCCCGCGTCACCCCGGGGGGTGAATTCCGGTACCGGTTCGCTGACAAGGCGCAACGCTTCTGCCGACGCGGCAGTCAGTTGTTGCGAAGACGGAGCACTCTCGGGGAGCGCATATGCACATCAGGGGCGACCATGTCGAGCTGGTCGTCGGGGGCCGCCTCGACGTCCGCAGCGCGGCGGACGCCCGTACGGTCCTGCACTCGGCCGTCGACGACGGAGTCGGCGACCTGGTGCTCGACCTGACCGGCCTCGACTCCTGGGACGCGACCGGGCTCGGCGTCATCATGGGCGCCCACCGGCGGGCCGGACGCCGCGGCCGGCGTCTCGTCCTGCGCGGGGTGCCGCCCCAGATGCAGCGGCTCCTCGTCGCCACCCGGCTGCACCGGATCCTCGCCATCGAGGGCGGTCTGGCCCTGGAGTCCCTGCCCCGGGTGTGAGCCGCCGGCCCCCGCCGACTGTGAAGCAGCTGTGCGAACCAGGCGTCACGCTCAATCCTCACAAGACCGTGACGTCTTGGTCTCCGAAGCACCCCGGCTGTTCCCGAGGGCCTGACCACGGTCTAGGGTTCGGTCGCCTGCACATTGACGGACCCATCCGGCGGGCACCGGACACCGCTTCTTGGGGGCTTGCACCATGGACCCGAACAACCGTGGGTCGGAGGAGTACGGTCACGACACCGAGGGTGACGAGACCCGCCAGGGAAGAGGCGGCGTGCCCGCCCCCGCGCCGGCGCCCGTCCGTGCCCGCGTCGTCGAGATCGTCTCCGGCGGCCTCCTCCTCACCGTCAACCCCGTCGACGGCAGCGAGATCGAACCCTGCCCCCCGGGCCGGGAACCCGCGGCCCCCCGCCCCCGCACCGCCGAGGAGCGCGCCGAGGCCGCCCGCGCCGCCGCACCGCCCGTGCCGGCCGGTCCCGCCGCCCCCGAGCTGCCCCTCCTCGAACGCCAGGACCAGCGCGAACAGCTCACCGGCATCCTCAGCCGCGGCCGCACCGCCCGGCTGACCGGCCCCGCCGGATCGGGCCGCACCGCCCTCCTCGACGCCGTCGCCGCCGACTGCGCCGACCTCGCGCCCGACGGCGTCGTCCGCCTCTCCGGCCACCACCGGACCCCCGCCGAACTCCTCCACGAGCTCTTCACCGCCGTCCGGTACGCCCCCGAGCAGCGGCCCGGCCGCGACGCGCTCCTGGAGCTGGTCGGCGACATCGGCGCCGTCGTCGTCGTCGACGACCTGGAGTTCGGCGGCGCGGCCCTCGACGAGCTCCTCGCCGCCGCCCCCGAGTGCGCCTTCCTCCTCGCCGCGGGCCCCGACACCCCCGCCCCGTCCGCCGACGCCCACGTCGAGGAGCTCCACCTCGCGGGCCTCGGCCGCGGCGCCGCCCTGAAGCTCCTGGAGAGCGCCGCCGGCCGCACCCTCACCGACGACGAGGCCAACTGGGCCGGCGACCTGTGGTTCGAGTCCGAGGGCCTGCCCCTCCGCTTCGTCCAGGCCGGCGCGCTGCTGCGGCAGCGCGACCGGCTGCGCGTCACCCCCGCGGAGTTCGACGCCTTCGGAGCCCTCGAAGAGGCCTTCGGCCCCACCGACCCCGACGCGGCCGCCGCCGTCGCCGCCGCGGCCTTCGACGGCATCGACGACCCCGACGTCGAACTCCGCGACATACCGCTGCCCAGCCTCGGCGAAGGCGCGGCCCCCGCCGCCCTCCTCGCCTCCCGTCTCAGCCGCTCCGCCCAGGCCACCCTGCGCTTCGCCGTGGCCCTCGGCGGCGAGCTGCCCCACCAGGCCCACCTGCCGGCCCTCGTCGGCGACACCCACGCCGACGCCGCCCTCGGCGAACTCGTCGCCTGCGGGCTGCTCTCCCCGGTCGGCCCCCGCTACCGGCTCGCCACCGGCGTCCTGACCCAGCTGCTCGGCCACGGATACCAGCACGGGGCCGCCGAACGCGCCCACACCGTCGCCCAGCACTACGCCTGGTGGGCCGCCCACCCCTCCGTCACCCCCGAGCGGGCCGCCGCCGAGTCCGACGCGCTGCTCGCCGCCCTGGCCGCCCTCGTCTCCGGCACGGGCGGCGCCGGCACCACCGAAGGCGCCCCGGACGACGGCTCCGGCGCCCCGGACGAGACCGAACGCCGGACCACCGCCGTCCTCCTCGCCCGCGCCGCCGCCCCCGCCTTCGCCGCCGGACTGCACTGGGGCGCCTGGGAACGCGCCCTGCGCGCCGGGCAGGAGTCCGCCCGGCTGGCCGGGGACGTCGCCGAGGAGGCGTACTTCCACCACGAACTCGGCGTCCTCGCGGTCTGCGCCGGAAACCTGGAGCGCGCCCGCGCCGAGCTCGAAGCCTCCATCGGCCTGCGCGGCGCGCTCGCCGACAAGCGCGGCACCGTCGCCGGACGCCGGGCCCTCGCCCTCGTCGCCGACCTCTCCGGCGACCACGGCACCCCCGCCGCGCTCCGCGCCGAGGAGCCCGTCTCCCCGCCGCGCGGGACCCCGGCCCTGCGCGGCCCGGCCACCCGCCGCGCCCTCCCCGGCACGGCGGCCGCCGCGGCCGTCACCGCTCCGCTGCCGGGCGGGCCCGCCAAGGCGGCCCCGCCCTCCCCGATCCCCGCGTTCCCCGACTTCGCCGACGAGGGCCCCACCCTCATCACCCGCCCCGACGGCGCCCGCGACGAGGGCCGCCGCGGCGGCCTCAAGGCCGGCATCCTCGGCGGCGCCCGCCGCAACCTCGTCGCGGTCGGCGCCGGCGCCCTCCTCGTCGCGGTCCTCGGCACCGTCGTCACCCTCGGCGCCACCTCCGGCGACGGCGAGACCCCGGCCACCGACCGCGTCACCTCCGACAGCACCGTGAGCGAGGACGGCGGGGACGACGCCGTCGACGGCGAGGAGCCGCCGGCCGACGGAGACGAGGGCCAGACGGACGCGCCCACCGCCTCCGGCTCGCCGACCCCCTCCGGCTCCGGCAGCTCCTCCCCGTCCGGCTCGACGAGCCCGAGTACGTCCGGCAGCGCGTCGCCGTCGCCCTCGGGCAGCACGGCCCCCACGAGCGCCCCCGGGGTGACGACCGCGCCGCCGACCAAGCCGAGCACCACGGTCAGGCCGCCGCGCCCGACGACCACCTCCCCGCGGCCCACGACGTCCGCGCCGACCGACCCGCCGACGACGACCGAGCCCCCCACCACGCCGCCGACGACCACCGAGCCGCCGGCGACCGGGGAGACCACCACCCTCGGGGCGCCGTCCGCGTCGGAGACCCCCGCCGAGACCGGCACCCCGGCCTGACCCGTACCGGACGCCCGGGTGCACGGGAACGACGAACGGCCCCGGGCGCGTCCTTCGCGCCCGGGGCCGTTCGGCGTACGTCCGCCGTCCTAGAACAGCCGCAGCTTGTCGTCCTCGATGCCGCGCATCGCGTCGTAGTCGAGGACCAGGCAGCCGATGCCGCGGTCCGTCGCCAGCACCCTCGCCTGCGGCTTGATCTCCTGCGCGGCGAAGACGCCCTTGACCGGCGCGAGGTGCGGGTCGCGGTTGAGCAGCTCCAGGTAGCGGGTCAGCTGCTCGACGCCGTCGATCTCGCCGCGCCGCTTGATCTCCACCGCGACCGTGGCGCCGTCGGCGTCCCGGCACAGGATGTCCACCGGGCCGATCGCCGTCGGGTACTCGCGGCGGATCAGGGTGTACCCCTCGCCGAGGGTCTCGATGCGGTCGGCGAGGAGCTCCTGGAGGTGGGCCTCCACGCCGTCCTTGATCAGGCCAGGGTCGACACCCAGTTCGTGTGAGGAATCGTGGAGGATCTCCTCCATCGTGATGATCAGTTTCTCGCCCGCTTTGTTGACGACGGTCCAGACGCCCGCGTCGCCGTCCGCACCCTCCTTCAGGGTGCACGGCGGGGACATCCAGTTGAGCGGTTTGTACGCCCGGTCGTCCGCGTGGATCGAGACGCTGCCGTCTGCCTTGACCAGGATCAGACGGGGTGCGGAGGGCAGGTGGGCCGTGAGCCGGCCCGCGTAGTCCACGGAGCAACGGGCAATGACGAGACGCATGGTCGGCAACGCTACAAGACGGGCGCTCTTCCGCGCGATTCGGGCATCGGCCGGACCCGTCCGGGCCCGGGGGAGGGGTTCGTCCGGGCATGGTCATGAGCCGAACACCCGTCGGTTATCAGCCGGTTGTGCGTTCCATCTTCTGGTGCGGTCAGGACTGCGCGCTTACCGTGGAAGCTGGAGGTCGTCGTCCGTGCACGCTCCGTGTCGGAAGGCCGGCCTCCGTCCCTGGCCGCAAGACCCCGTCCGCGGGGTCGCGAGAGGAGAACCCATGTCGCTCGACGTCTCACCGGCGCTGTTGGAACAGGCCGAGCGAGGCGAGGTCGACGAAGCCGACTTCGTCGACTGCGTCCGGACCTCCCTGCCCTACGCATGGGAGATGATCAGTTCTCTGGTGGCCCAGCTGAAGGTCGACGGCGGAGAGTTCGCCGACAACCAGACGCCGCCGCCCAACGAGCAGGCGCGGGGCCAGCTGCTGCGCGCGCTCGCCAGCGACGCCATCCGCGGAGCCCTCCAGAGGCACTTCGGGGTGCGCCTCGCCTTCCAGAACTGCCACCGGGTGGCGGTCTTCCCGCTGGACCCGGCGGTGGACGAGCGGCTCGCCCGTTTCACTTCCGTACGGGGGCAGCTTCTCAACCAGTCGCCGGAGCTCCGCGACTGCTGAGTCACGGTGCTGCCGCTCCTCGCCGGCAACGATCGCGACCGATGCGCGCCGACGCTCATCGACGCGAGGGGGACGCGGGGGCGGCGGCACGCTCACACCAGGAGCGGCAGGACCTCCGCGCCGAGCCTGCGCACGTTCTCCTCGGTCGCCGCGAGGTCGCCCGATCCCTCGGCGAGCAGGGCGAATCGCGTGATGCCCGTGCGCTCCGAGGTCGCCGCCAGCCGGTCCGCCGCGAGCCGCGGCGTGCCCACCGGGTGCAGCGCGCAGAGCAGCTCCGTGTACGCCACGGGGTCCCGCATCGCACGGTGCCGGCCGTCCACCGTCACATGGGCGTCGAGCCCCTGGCGCAGCCACCCCGGCATCGCCTTGACGAGCGCCTCGGCGGCGTCCGGCCCGCGGTCCGCGAGCTGGGCGACCCCCGCCGAGACGTGCCCCGCCGCGATCCGCGCGATCTCGTCCGGGTCCCGGCCCGCCTCCCGCGCGCAGCGGGCCCAGGCCGCGACCATCTCGGCCTTGTCGTCGTCGCCGCAGTGCATCCCGAGCAGCATCGGGAGCCCGCGCTCGGCGGCGAGCCGCACGCTCCTGGGCGAGGTGCAGGCCACCACCACCTCGGGTGCGGCCGGGCCGTCGATCAGCTCGTCGGGGCGCGGCACCACCGCCACCTCACGGAAGGAGAAGCGCTCGCCGCGGGCGTCCACCCGGGGCTCGGTGAGCCAGCGCAGCAGCAGGTCGAGCGACTCGGGGAAGCCCCGCTCGTACGCGTCGAGGCCGGCTCCGAACACCTCCAGGTCCACCCAGGGGCCGCCCCGGCCCACCCCCAGGGTGAACCGGCCGCCCGAGGTCAGGTGCAGCAGCGCCGCCTGCTCGCCCAGGGCGACCGGATGGACGCTCGGCAGCACGCTCACCGCCGTCCCCACCCGCAGCCGGCGGGTGCGCCCCAGGAGGAGCGCGGCCAGTGTCACGGCCGAGGGGCACACCCCGTACGGCACGAAATGGTGCTCGGCCAGCCAGACGGAGTCGAGCCCCGCCTCCTCGGCCACCTCGGCGGTGCGCACCGCTCGGTGCAGCGCCTCTCCCTGACCCTGGCCCGGGAACTGGGCGGCCAGGACGAACGTACCCACGCGCATCGCTTCTGCCTCCTTGCGGCCGACGCGTATCTCCCCTCGCACAGGCACCAACGTCTGACACGTGCCAAAGGCAACGGCCGTTCATGAAGTTCTTGCGATTTTCCGCTAAGCCGTCCCGGCCCGGGCCCGGGGCACCGTGTCGCGGCCCGTAGGCTGGAGGGAACGGTCCGTGTTCCCAGACCCCCGTGAGGTGCCCGTGTCCCCGCGTCACAACCGCTCCCGAGGCGGCGAGAAGCCCGAGCCGCAGGGCGACCACGGCGACCGGTACGGCGGAGCGCAGCGCACCGAGTCCTGGCAGGGCGAGGAGTGGTACGTCCGTCTCGTCGCCGGATCGAGCGCGCCGGGCAAGCGCTACCGCTGCCCCGGCTGCGACCAGGAGATCCCGCCCGGCGCCCCGCACGTGGTGGCCTGGCCGGAGTACGGCGGGGTCGACGACCGCCGCCACTGGCACAAGGCCTGCTGGAACGCGAAGGACCGCCGCACCAGCAGGGTGCAGCGGTCCAGGAACGCGCCGAAGTACTAGGGCCTGTCGTCACAATCCCCTCTGCCCCGCGACGGGCTACACGTCCCGGCTGTTCAGCAGCGCGAACGCGCCGCCCAGCGCCACCACCGTGACGCCGCCCAGGATCAGCAGCGGCTCCCAGCCCGCCGGGCCCTCGTTCCCGAAGGGCGGCCGGCTGCTGTAGAGCGCGATCATCTGCGACGGGATGGCGTAGGTGAAGAGCCACTCCTGCACCGACTTCAGTGCCTGCGAGAACATGAAGAGCGCCGCCACCAGCGGCAGCAGCAGCAGACCGATCATCACCGTGATCGCGCCCGCCGAGTGCCGGATCAGCGTCCCCACCGCGAGCGACAGCAGGCCGAGCAGCGCCAGGTAGGCACCGGCGCCGACGGTCGCCCGCAGCCACTCGGACGCCTCGGGCGCCGAGGCCGTGTCCACGATGGCGACCTGCGAGACGGCCACCAGTGTCGCGAAGACCGTGGTCACCGTGAAGACCAGCAGGAAGAAGACGATCGCCTTCGCCATCAGCACCCGGCCCCGGCTCGGGCAGGCCGTCAGGGTCGTGCGGATCATGCCGGTGCCGTACTCGGACGCGATCGTCAGCACGCCGAGCGTGATCACGCAGATCGACGCCGGCAGCATCCCGAAGAAGCCGAAGCCGAGCGCGGACTCGTCGCCCATCGGCGCCTCGGAGGACGCGGCGATCGCCGCCACGCCCAGACCGATGGCCAGCATCAGCAGGATCATGACGCCGAGCGTCCACATCGTCGACCGCACCGAGCGGATCTTCGTCCACTCGGAGGCGAGCGCGTCACCGAGGTGGGCCCGGCGGACGGGGATGGGGGAGACGTACGCGTACGGCGCCGGAGCGGGGTGGTGGGCGGGGGCGGTCATCGGGCGTCCTTGGTGGTGTCGCTCGGCTGCGGGGTGATCGGCTGGGGGGCGGCCCCGGCCGGCGGGGCGGCCGGCGGCGGCGCGAAGGGACCCGGCTCGGGAGCCTGCGGTGCCCCCGCGTACGGGTTCTGCCCGGGCGGCGGCGGGGCGTACCAGCCCTGCTGCGGCACGTCCTGCACCACCGGCTGCGGCGGCATGCCGTACCCCGGCCGGCCGGGTTGCGGCGCCGGCTGGAGGTGGGCGAGCCGGTCGTCCGTCGAGCGGTAGTCCACGGCGCCCTGCGTCAGCCGCATGTACGCCTCCTCCAGGGACGCCTGGTGCGGGGACAGCTCCCAGAGCCGCACGTCCGCGCCGTGCGCCAGGTCGCTGATCCGCGGCAGGGGCAGCCCCGTCACCCGCAGCGCCCCGTCCGGCTCGGACATCACCTGGCCGCCGGCCTCCGTCAGGACCGACGTCAGCTTCTCGCGCTGCGCCGGCTCGGTCTGCGGGGTCCGCACCCGGGCGAAGTCGGCGGAGTTCGCCGAGATGAAGTCCGTCACGCTCATGTCGGCGAGCAGCTGGCCCCGGCCGATCACGATCAGGTGGTCCGCCGTCAGCGCCATCTCGCTCATGAGGTGGCTGGAGACGAAGACGGTCCGGCCCTCGGAGGCCAGCTTCTTCATCAGGTTGCGGACCCAGAGGATGCCCTCCGGGTCCAGGCCGTTCACCGGCTCGTCGAAGAGCAGCACCTGCGGGTCGCCGAGGAGCGCCGCCGCGATGCCGAGACGCTGGCCCATGCCGAGCGAGAAGCCCTTGGAACGGCGCTTGGCCACGTCCTGGAGGCCGACGACGCCGAGGACCTCGTCGACCCGCTGCGCCGGGATGCCGGCGAGCTGGGCGAGCGAGAGGAGGTGGCTGCGCGCGCTCCGGCCGCCGTGCACGGCCTTGGCGTCGAGCAGGGCGCCGACCTGGCGGGGCGCGTTCGGCAGCTGCCGGAACGGATGCCCGCCGATCGTCACGTGCCCGGAGGTGGGCTGGTCGAGCCCGAGGATCATGCGCATCGTCGTCGACTTGCCCGACCCGTTGGGCCCCAGGAAGCCGGTGACGACACCGGGCCTCACCTGGAAGGAAAGGTTGTACACGGCCGTCTTGGCGCCGTAGCGCTTCGTCAGGCCGACTGCCTCGATCATTCTCCAGCCCCATCGACAGGTCGGTCGCATCCATGTCGGGGCGTGGCGGCCTTCGGCCGGAGCCCCCCGTATGAGCTAGGAGCTTATCCAGCCATTGACGGTTCCGGCGACGGGGAAAGGGACGACCGGGGAACCTCGGGGGGATTCCCTGGTCGTCCCCTACGGGGTGCGGGGGCTACGCGTCCCGCTTCTTCAGCACCAGGTAGCCGCCGAGCAGCGAGGCCGCCACCCAGAGCACCATGATCCCGAGCCCGCCCCAGGGCCCGTACGGCGCCTTCTCCGAGTTCATCGCGTCGGGGATGACCCGCATGATCTTCGCGCCGGCCTGGTCCGGGAAGTACTGGGCCACCTCCTTGGCCTTCGGCACCGCCGAGAGGATGTTGGAGACCAGCAGGAGGAAGGGCATCAGGATGCCGAGCGACAGCATCGACGAGCGCAGCATCGTCGCCACGCCCATGGAGAACACCGCGATCAGACCCATGTAGAGCCCGGCGCCGAACACCGCGCGCAGCACGTTGTCGTCGCCGATCGAGGCGCTGTGGTCGCCGAGCAGGGCCTGCGCCAGGAAGAAGGTGAGGAAGCTCGTCGCCAGCCCCACCAGGAGGGCGAGCCCGCCCGCCACCGCGATCTTCGAGAAGAGGAAGGTCGCCCGCTGCGGCACGGCCGCCAGCGAGGTGCGGATCATGCCCGAGGAGTACTCGGTCCCCACCACCAGGACGCCGAAGACCACCATCGCCAGCTGGCCGAGGACCATCCCGGAGAAGCTGACCAGGGTCGGGTCGAAGGTGAGCCGTTCGGCCTCGTTCAGATCGCCGAAGGTGGAGTTCACCAGGGCGCTGAGCCCCGCGCCCATCGCCACCGTGACGAGGAAGGCGCTCGCCAGCGTCCAGACGGTCGAGGAGACCGTCCGGATCTTGGTCCACTCGGACTGCAGCACCGCGGATGCCATGGCCATCGTTCAGGCTCCCTCGGAGGTCGAGTCGTAGGTCGTGCCCTGCGCCGGACCGGGGTCCGTCCCGGCCGCGGCACCCCACCGGGGGCCGGGCGCCGGCGTGCCGTGCACGTCGGTGCCGTGCGCGTGGTACTCCACCGCGCCGGCGGTCATCTGCATGAAGGCCTCTTCCAGCGAGGCGCGCTGCGCGCTGAGTTCGTGCAGGACGAGACCGTTCTCGGCGGCCAGTTCGCCCAGCTTCTCGGTCGTCGCGCCGTCCACCTCGAGGGTGCCGTTGCCCGCCTCGACCGCGATCAGGCCGTTGGCGTGGATCACGTCCCGCAGCCGCTCCTGCTGCGGCGAACGCAGCCGTACGAAACTCCGGGAATTCTGCTGGATGAAATCGGCCATCGACGTGTCCGCCAGCAGCTTTCCCTGCCCGATCACGATCAGATGATCGGCCGTCAGCGCCATTTCACTCATCAGATGACTGGAAACGAAGATCGTCCGGCCTTCGGCGGCCAACGCCTTCATGAGATTGCGGATCCAGTGAATTCCCTCGGGGTCCAGACCATTGACGGGTTCGTCGAACATCAGGATCTCGGGATCGCCGAGCAGCGCCGAGGCGATGCCCAGCCGCTGGCCCATGCCGAGGGAGAAACCCTTCGACTTCTTCTTCGCGACCGGCGTCAGACCGACCAGCCCGAGCACCTCGTCCACCCGCGCCCGCGGGATCCGGTTGGACTGCGCCAGACAGAGCAGGTTGTTGTACGCCGAGCGGCCGCCGTGCATCGCCTTGGCGTCGAGCAGCGCCCCGATGTACTTCAGCGGCTCCGCCAGCTCCCGGTAGTGCTTGCCGTCGATGCGGACCGTCCCGCTCGTCGGGTTGTCCAGGTCGATCATCATCCGCATCGTCGTCGACTTGCCCGCCCCGTTGGGCCCGAGGAAGCCGGTGACCATGCCCGGCCGGACCTGGAAGGAGAGGTGGTCGACCGCTGTCTTCGTCCCGTACCGTTTCGTCAGGCCCTCAAGCTCGATCATGCGACCCAACCTACGGGCGCGCAAAACCCCCCGCCACCGGAATGACAGGGGGTTCGCGATGTGCTGCCGGTTCGTTACCGGGACTGCTGGGCCGGGACGCCGGCCGCCCGCTCGTCGTCGATCGGGGAGCCCGCCGCCGCCACCGCGGCACCGGTCAGCGTCGCCAGCATCTCGCGGACGTTGGTCAGCTGGGCGTTGATCGAGTCGCGGCGGTTCGTCAGCGCCGCGAGCTCGCGCTCCGACTCCGAACGGATCCGGTCCGCCTTGGCGTTCGCGTCGGCCACGATGTCCTCGGCCTGGCGCTGCGCGGTCTCCACCGTCTGGCGGGCCCGGCGCTCGGCGTCCGTGCGGAGCTTCTCGGCCTCCAGGCGGAGCTGCTCGGCGCGGTGCTCGATCTCCGCGAGACGCTTCTCGGCCTTGGCCTGACGAGAGGCCAGGTCGCGCTCGGACTGCTCGCGGCGCTTGGCCAGGTTGGTCTCGAAGTCCGCGGCGGCCTGGGCGGCCTTGGCGCGGGTCTCCTCGAAGAGCGCGTCGGCCTCCTCGCGCTTCGACTGCGCGTCCTTCTGCGCCTCGGCGCGCAGCGAGTTGGCCTCGCCCTGCGCCTTCTCGACGATCCGGACGCCCTCGTCCTCGGCCTTCGACTTCCGCTCGGCCGCGAAGGACTCCGCGTCGTTGCGCACCTGCTGGGCGGCCGACTCGGCCAGCTCGCGGTGCTGCTCGGCGGCGCGACGGGCCTCCTCGCGCAGGTCCTTCGCCTCCTCCTCGGCGAGGCGGAGGATCTTCTCGACGCGGGCGCCGAGACCCGCGTACGACGGCTCGGCATCGGTGACCTGGGCCTGCGCGTTCTGCGTCTCGAGGTGGAGCTCCTCGATGCGCTTCTCCAGAGAAGTGATTCTGGACAGGGCACTGTCGCGGTCGGACACGAGCTTGGTAATGCGGTCGTCCACCTGACCGCGGTCGTAACCGCGCCGCACGAGCTCGAAGCCGAAGGGGGAGGAAGTGTCGCTCATGGGTTTCCTGTCGAATGAGACCGGTGAGGTGTTAGAGGGAATCCTAGGGGCCTAAGCGGCGTGTCATCGAGCGTATGCCCGTTTGATCTGGAGAATGTCCAGCCTTTTGAGTGGCTAGCCGTCCTGGGTCTTGCCACTCGAACGAGTGGTTCCCGCCGACGCGCCCGCCTTGACGCCCGCTCCCCCCGCGGACTTCGCTCCGGCACCCGGCGTCTCGAAAGACTCCAACGCCTCCAGTACGTCCTGGACACGGGAGATCTCGGCATTGATGTCCTTGCGGCGGCGCACCAGCACCTCCAGCTCGCGCTGACCCTCGGCGACGGTCTCCTCGGCCTGGGCCTCCGCCTCCGTCCGGAGCCGCTCGGCCTCCGCCTTGATGCCCTCGGCCTCGGCGACGAGCGACGCCTTCTTCTGCTCGGCCTCCTTCAGGAGGGCCTCGGCCTTGCGCACCGCCGCGATCCGGACCTTGCTCGCCTCGGAACTCGCCTCCGAGACCAGCTCCTTGGCCTTCTCCTCCGCCTCGGCGCGCTGCTCGGTCGCGGCCGTCACCAGCTTGTCGACGCGCTCGCCGGCCGTCCGCATCTGCTCGGCCGTCTCGCGCCGCGCCCGCTCGTGCAGCTCCTCGATCTCGCCCTCGATGCGACCGCGCAGCTCCTCGGCCCGGTCCCTTATGGCCGTCGCGTCGCTGCGCGCGCCGACGAGCAGCTCGTCCGCGTCCGTGCGGGCCTTCTCCACCAGGGAGTTGCCCTCGACGGTCGCCTCGGCGACGATCCGCTCGGCCTCCTTGCGGGCCGCACCGACCATCGTGTCCGCCTGCGACTCGGCCTCCGTGGTGGCGCGCAGCGCCTCCTCCTGCGCCTTGGCGACGAGCTGGTCGGCCTGCTCGGCCGCGTCCGCACGCTTCTTCGCACCGGCCTCGCGCGCCTCGTCGAGCGTCCGGTCCGCCTCCTGCCGTGCCTCCGAGCGCATCTGCTCGGCGGCCGCCTCTGCGTCCGCCCTGAGCCGCGCCGACTCGGCGCGGATGCGCTCGTCGTCCTGCTGCGCGGCGGTCAGCGTCGCGGCCGCCAGGGCCTCCGCCTCCGCCTTGGCCCGCTCGCCCTCGGCCACGGTCAGCGCGGCCTGCTCGGCGGCCTCCGCCGCGACCCGCTCGGCGTCGGCCCGCGCGTCCGCCGTGACCGCGTCCGACAGCTCGCCCGCCTCGCGGGTGAGCCGCTCGGCCTCCGAGGTGGCTTCGGCGATCAGGGCGTCGGCCTGTTCGGCGGCGTCGGCGCGGCGCTTGTCCGCGGCCGCGCGGGCCTCGTCCAGGACCTGCTCGCCGTCGGCCAGGGCGGCGTTGCGCAGCGCCTGGGCGTGCGCCTCGCCGTCGATCTTGACCTGTTCGGCCTCGGTGCGCAGGCGCCGGGCGTCCTGTTCGGCGGTCTCCATGAGCTCGACCGCCTCGGCGGTGAGCCGCTCGGCCTCCG
>NZ_JBVJMN010000097.1:0-21423 GCF_055584185.1 Streptomyces sp. NPDC104202
AGCCCCAAACCCCCCCCCCACGCCCCCCCCCCCCCCCCCCGCTCCTCCCCCCCCCCCCCCCCCCCCCCCCCCCCCCCGCCGTGCCCGGCGGACCCTCACCCCTCCCGCACCACCGGAAGCAACCGTTCCGGCGTCGGGTGCGTCGTACGCCCGTACGGCGATTCACCCGGGAGGGGAGCCCATGACCACGGATCCGGAACCCGAGCGCCGCCACGGCCGCCGGCGGGCGCTCACCCGTGGGCTCGCCCCGGTCCTCGCCGCGCTCACGCTGCTCCTGCTGCCCGTGCCCGGCCCCGGAGCCGGGACCGCCGAGGCCGCCTCCGTCTGCCTCGGGCGCCCGACCAGGACCTACGCCTTCGCCACCGGGGAGCTGCGCGTCTACCGGACCCGGCACTACGTCTGCGCCGTCACCGTCGCCAAGCGGCCCGGCGTCCGCCGTCCGATGACCGTCTCCGTCCAGCCCCGCGGCGGCCGTCCGGCGGTGCGCTCCGGACGGTTCGACCGGCAGAGCGGGCCCGTCACCGTCCACGCCCTCAACCGCTGCGTCCGCGTGAGCGGATCGGTGGCCGGGATCGGCCGGGCGACGGGCTGGATCCTGTGCTGATGCGCAGGAAAGTCCAAGGGTAAGGACCAACTGGGTCTGGCGGTCCACACGTTGACCCCGCTAGGTTCGCGACACCGTTGTGAACCAAGGGGAGGACGAATGCGCACGTCGCTCAGATGGCTGCTGTCGCTTTCGGTGCTCATAGGCACCGTCGGCTCCACGGGCGCGGCCACCGCCGCGGACACGGAGTCCGGCAGCACGTCCGTCGCCGACTCGCAGAGCACGGACATCAAGGACCGCATCCTGGCGATCCCCGGGATGAGCCTGATCGAGGAGAAGCCGTACGCCGGCTACCGCTACTTCGTCCTGGAGTACGTCCAGCCGATCGACCACCACCGCCCGTGGGCGGGCACGTTCAAGCAGCGGCTCTCGCTCCTGCACAAGGACACGAGCCGACCCACCGTCTTCCGCACCAGCGGATACGGCCTGAGCACCACGCCGAGCCGGACCGAGCCGACCCGGATCGTCGACGGCAACCAGGTCTCCATGGAGTACCGCTTCTTCACGCCGTCGCGCCCGCAGCCCGCCGACTGGTCCAAGCTGGACATCTGGCAGGCGGCCAGCGACCAGCACCGGATCTACACGGCGCTGAAGGGGATCTACGGCCAGAAGTGGCTCTCCACCGGCGCCTCCAAGGGCGGCATGACCGCCACGTACTACGAGCGCTTCTACCCGCGCGACATGGACGGCGTCGTCGCCTACGTCGCCCCGAACGACGTGGTGAACAAGGAGGACTCGGCCTACGACCGGTTCTTCGAGACCGTCGGCACCAAGGAGTGCCGCGACCGGCTCAACGGCATGCAGCGCGAGGCCCTGGTCCGGCGCGCGCCGCTGGAGAAGAAGTACGAGGCGTGGGCCGCGTCCGAGGGTGCCACCTTCAACACGGTCGGCTCCCTCGACAAGGCGTACGAGGCCGTCGTCCTCGACTTCGTCTGGGGCTTCTGGCAGTACTACGGCCAGGACGTCTGCGACCAGATCCCGGACGCGGCGACCGCGAGCGACGACACCGTCTACGAGACGATCGACGCCTACTCCGGCTGGTCCGCCTACACCGACCAGGGCCTGGAGTACTACACGCCGTACTACTACCAGGCGGCGACCGAGCTCGGCTCGCCCAGCATCAAGCAGCCGCACCTGAAGGGCCTGAGCCGCTACGGGTACCAGCCCGCCAGCAGCTTCGTGCCGCGTGAGATCCCCATGAAGTTCAAGCCGCAGGCCATGCGGGACGTCGACGACTGGGTCCGCAAGAACGCGACCCGGATGCTCTTCGTCTACGGTGGCAACGACCCGTGGGGCTCGGAGCAGTTCCGCCTCGGCAAGGGCGCGCGCGACAGCTACGTCTACGTGGCGCCGGGCGCCAACCACGGAGCCAGCGTCGCCGGGCTCGTCGACGCCGAGCGCGAGAACGCCACCGCCCGCATCCTGGCCTGGGCCGGCGTCCCCGCCCCGGCCGTCCGGGCGGCGCAGCCGCTGGCGCGCTTCGACGCCCGCGTCGACCGCGCGGTCGACGAGGACGCGACGCGGGAGCACGGCCTGCGGCCGTAGCCCTCGCGGCAGGAGGTGGGGTGCGTCCGACGGGCGCACCCCACCGCCGCGTCAGCGGTACGACAGGCCGTGGCCCACCGGGTAGAGCACCGTCGACGGGTCGTCGGCGCTCTGCACCGGGACCGGGAGCCGGCCCCGCGGCCGGACCCGCCCGGCCAGCACCCGGACGGCGGCGCGGAGTTCGACGTCGGTCCAGGAGTAGGAGGCCAGCGTCGCCCGCTGTCCGCCGATCCGGGCCACGTCGTACGGGTTGCGGATGGCGAGGGTCACGACGGGCACCCCGGTGGCGACGAGCCGCGCCACGAGCGTCCGCTGCGGGCTGGTCGCGGTGACGTTGTACGTGCCGACGAGCACCACGTCCTTCCCGGCCGCGGCCGCCACCGCCTCCTCGATCCTCGCCGCCGTGGGCGTGATCCCGGTGGAGAGCGCGGTCGCGGTGAAGCCCAGTCCGGTCAGGGCGGCCGCGAGGGTCGTGGTCGGCGGACCGGTGGTGCCCGACGGCGAGGCCGGGTCCGCGCCGACGACGAGCACCGAGCCGTGGGAGGCCGGACTGAGCGGCAGGAAGCCGTCCTCGTTGACCAGCAGGGTCGTGGTCGCCTCGGCGATCCGGTCGGCCCGCGCGAGGTGGGCGGCGGTGCCCACCACCCGGTCGACGCCGGACCGGGTCACGTACGCCTGCCGGAACAGCCCCAGCTTCGCCTTGAGCCGCAGGATGCGCAGGATCGATTCATCGAGCCGGGCCTCGGTCAGTTCGCCCGACCGGACCGCCGCCAGGACCGCGTTCCACGCCACGTCGAGCTTCGGCGGGTTCAGCAGCTGGTCCACGCCCGCCTTGAGCGCCAGGACCGGGACGCGCTCGTCCCCGTACTTGGTGCGCACCCCCTCCATCCCGAGGGAGTCGGTCACCACCACGCCGTCGTAGCCCAGCCTTTCGCGCAGGATCCCGGTGAGGATGGGCCGGGACAGGGTCGCCGGGTCCTCGCTGGGGTCGAGCGCGGGGACCACGATGTGCGCGGTCATGATCGAGTCGATCCCGGCGGCGATCGCGGACCGGAACGGCGGCGCGTCGAGCCGGTCCCACTCCTCGGGGGTGTGGGTGATGGTCGGCAGGCCGTAGTGGCTGTCGACGGCGGTGTCGCCGTGGCCCGGGAAGTGCTTCGCGGTGGCCGCGACCCCGGCCCGCTGGTAGCCCTTGACCTGCGCCGCGACCAGCCCGGCGACCGCCTTCGGGTCCGAGCCGAAGGAACGGACGCCGATGACCGGGTTCGCCGGGTTCACGTTCACGTCGGCGTCCGGCGCGTAGTTCTGGCGGATGCCGACGGCCGCGAGTTCGGCCCCCGCGATCTGCCCGGCCCTGCGGGCGTCCGCGGCCGAGCCGCCGGCCCCGAGGGCCATCGCGCCCGGCAGCAGGGTGGCGGGCGCGCCCATCCGGCAGACGATGCCGTGCTCCTGGTCGGTGGAGATGAGCACCGGGACCGGCGACGCCCCGGCGAGGGCGGCCCGCTGGATGCCGTTGGAGAGCTCCGCGATCTGCCGGGGGTCACGGGTGTTGTGGGCCCAGGAGAAGTAGATGACGCCGCCGACGTGGTAGCGCTCGACCAGCTCGGCGGCGGTCCGGACGCCGATCTCCGTTAGGTTGGCGTCGATGTCGGCCTGGTCCGGCGCCGTCGCGGAGTGGCCGTAGACCCGCATCACGAAGAGCTGGCCGACCTTCTCCTCCAGGGACATCCGGTCGATGATCCGCCGGAGCGTGCGGTCGTCGTGGCGTTCGGTTCCGGCGTGGGCGGGGGTGCTCACTCCGGTGACGGCTGCCGCGGCGGCTGCGGCGGTCACCGTGAGGAGGGTGCGTCGGGAGGGGGCGGGGGCGCGGTGGTGCACTGATGCTCCTTCCGGCCGTGCGGGGGTCGGGGATCGGGCGGAAGCCCTCCGTGAAGGAAACTTCCAAGGGTCACGGATAGCCCGAAAGTAACTGCCAGGTCAAGGACCCGCGCAGGAATCGCCCGGGAGGAAACCGGTGGCGTCCCCGCCGCCGCGACCGTACGGTCGTCCGGGTCCACCGGCGAGGAAAGGCACGCATGACCTTCGATCACATCACCGTCGACACCCCCGAACCCGCCCCCGGCGTCGTCCTGCTCGCCGGGATCCCCGGCAGCGGCAAGTCGACCGTCGCGGCGGCCCTCGCGGCCCGCTTCGCCCGCTCCTCCCACGTCGAGGTCGACCACCTCCAGGAGCTGATCGTCCGGGGCGGCCACTGGCCCAGCCCCGACGGCGACCCCGAGGCCGACCGGCAGATCCTCCTGCGGGCCCGCAACGCCTGCCTCCTCGCCGACAGCCTCGCCTCCGCCGGCTTCCTCCCCGTCCTCGACGACGTCGTCGTGCGCCGCTCCCACCTGGACTTCTATCGCGCCCACGTCAAGGCCGCCCCGCTCCACCCCGTCATCCTCGCCCCCGGCCCCGACACGGCATGGGAGCGCAACAACGCCCGCCACAAGCGCCTCACCACCAACTGGGCCTTCCTCGACGAGGCCCTGCGCGAGGAACTCTCCGGCGAGGGAACCTGGATCGACAACGCGGACCAGACGGTCGACGAGACGGTCGACGCGGTCCTCGCCGCCATCGGAATGACGCCGGCGCCGGAGTGACACGGGCCCGGGAGTGACGCCGGCGCCGGAGTGACACCGGCCCGGGAGTGGCGCCGGCTCGGGAAGGACACCGGCTCAGGAATGACACCGGCTCAGGAAGGACACCGGCCTGGGCGTGGCGTCGACTCGGGAAGGGCACCGGCCTGGCAGTGAAACCGGCTCAGGAAGGACACCGGCCTGGGCGTGGCGTCGGCTCAGAAGGGCAGCGGCCCTCGGGGTGACCTCGGCCTCGGGGCGGCGCCCGCATCGCAAGGGCGCCGGCCACGGCGTGGACCACCCGCGGCTCGCGGCCGGCGCCGACTCGGCGCTGACGCCGGCCACGGCGCGCGCCGCCCCGGGGCCGCCGTCGCCGGGGCCGGGGTCCACGCCGTCGCGTGGGCCCCGGTCCTCGTCGCTCCGGCGGCGGCAGGCCGCGGCGGCCCGCCCGCCCGGGGGCGGGCCCGGGCGCGTCGTTCAGCCGCGTGGCGGCGCCGTGGAACCGCGGACGACCAGGTCCGCCGGGACCGTCTCCGGGCGGCCGCCGGGCGGGGCCTCCTCCGTGTCCATGGCCAGGCGTCCGGCGCGGACGCCGGCGTCGTGGAGGGGGAGGCGGACGGTGGTGAGGGCGGGGACGGCGTCGATCGAGAAGGGGAGGTCGTCGAAGCCGGCGACGGAGACGTCGCCGGGGATCGACAGGCCGCGCTCGCGCAGCGCCGCGCAGACGCCGAGGGCGACCGTGTCGTTGGCGGCGACGACGGCGGTGAGGTCCGGGTCGCGGGCGAGGAGTTCGGCGGTGGCGTCGTAGCCGGACCGGCGGTCGTAGGGGCCGTGGACCGTCGGGCCCTCGGCGACGCCGGCGGCGGTGAGCGCCTCGCGGTGGCCTTCGAGGCGGTGCCGGGTCGTCGTGCGGTCGGCGGGCCCGGCCACGTACCCGATGCGCCGGTGGCCGAGGGCGAGCAGATGGTCCGTCAGGTGCCGGGCGCCGGTGCGGTTGTCGAAGACGAGGGCCGCCGTGTGGGCGTCGCCCGGCACGGGCGGGCGCCCGCAGAGCACGACCCGGGTGCCCGCCTCGGCCAGCTTGGACAGTTTGCCCGCCGTGGCCGCCAGGTGCTCCGGGTCCTCCAGTGATCCGCCCATGAGGATCACGGCCGCGGCCCGCTGGCGCTGGAGCAGGGTGAGGTAGGTCAGCTCGCGCTCGGGGGAGCCGCCGGTGTTGCAGACCACGGCGAGCTTCCGGCCCCCGGCCCGCCCGGTGGCGCTCTCCCCGATGGAGCTCTGCGCCGCGCTCGCCATGATCCCGAAGAACGGGTCGGCGATGTCGTTGACCAGGACGCCGACCAGGTCGGAGGTGGCGGCGGCGAGGGAGCTCGCGGTGCCGTTGAGGACGTAGTCCAGCTCGTCGACCGCCCGCAGGACGCGCTCGCGGGTCGACGCGGCGACCGGGTAGTTGCCGTTGAGCACGCGGGAGACGGTCGCGGGGGAGACCCGGGCGCGGGCTGCCACGTCCGCCAGGGTGACGGTCATCGGGTGCGTACCTCCGGGGCCCTTGTCGACGGTGATGTCGGCAGGCTAGCGTCATCGCCGATGGAAAGCGCTTTCTATCCCAGCGCGGAGCACCGTGGAGAGGAATCTTTCGTGACACGCAGGACAGTCCGCATCGCCATGAACGGCGTCACCGGACGCATGGGCTACCGCCAGCACCTCGTCCGCTCGATCCTCGCCCTGCGCGAACAGGGCGGCCTCGACCTCGGCAACGGCGAGACCCTCTGGCCCGAACCCGTCCTCGTCGGCCGCCGCGAGCCCGCCCTGCGCGCCCTCGCCGAGCGCCACGGCCTCACCGAGTGGTCCACCGACCTCGACGCCGTCCTCGCCGACGAGGGCGTCGACGTCTACTTCGACGCCCAGGTCACCTCCGCCCGCGTCGAGGCGATCACCAAGGCCATCGCCGCGGGCAAGCACGTCTACACCGAGAAGCCCACCGCCGCCGACCTCGCCGGCGCCCTCGGACTCGCGCGGCTCGCCGCCGAGAAGGGCGTCAAGCACGGCGTCGTCCAGGACAAGCTGTTCCTGCCGGGCCTGCTCAAGCTCAAGCGGCTCATCGACGGCGGCTTCTTCGGCGAGATCCTCTCCGTGCGCGGCGAGTTCGGCTACTGGGTCTTCGAGGGCGACTGGCAGGACGCCCAGCGTCCCAGCTGGAACTACCGCTCCGAGGACGGCGGCGGCATCGTCGTCGACATGTTCCCGCACTGGGAGTACGTGCTCCACGAGCTGTTCGGCCGCGTCACCTCGGTCACCGCCCACGTCGCCACCCACGTGCCGCGCCGCTGGGACGAGCACGGCAAGCCCTACGAGGCCACCGCCGACGACGCCGCCTACGGCATCTTCGGGCTGGAGGGCGGCGTGACCGCCCAGATCAACTCCTCCTGGACGGTCCGCGTCCACCGCGACGAACTCGTCGAGTTCCAGGTCGACGGCACCCACGGATCGGCCGTCGCCGGGCTGCGCGGCTGCCGCGTCCAGCACCGTTCGGCCACCCCCAAGCCGGTCTGGAACCCCGACATCCCGGTCACCGAGCCCTTCCGTGACCAGTGGCAGGAGGTCCCGGACAACGCCGAGTTCGACAACGGCTTCAAGGCCCAGTGGGAGCTGTTCCTGCGGCACGTCGCCCTCGACGAGCCGTACCACTGGGACCTGCTCGCCGGCGCCCGCGGCGTCCAGCTCGCCGAGCTGGGCCTCCGGTCCGCCGCCGAGGGCCGCCGCCTCGACGTCCCGGAGGTCACCCTGTGATCCGGCTGCCCGAAACGGGCGGCGGCACCCGGGAGTACACCCCCCGGGCCGAGCCCCTCGCGCTCACCGCCGGCGGACCCCTGACCTCCCGCACGGTCTTCTCCGCCGCGCACGTCGTCGCCGACCCGTACGCCGACACCACCCCTGACGGGCCCGCCGCCGTCGACTGGGACGCCACCCTCGCCTTCCGGCGCCACCTCTGGTCCCACGGCCTCGGGGTCGCCGAGGCGATGGACACCGCCCAGCGCGGCATGGGCCTGGACTGGACCGGGGCCGCCGAGCTGATCCGCCGCTCCGCCGCCGAGGCGAGGGCCGTCGGCGGCCGCATCGCCTGCGGCGTCGGAACCGACCAGCTCACCGGCCCGGCCGGCCTCGTCGCGGTCCGCGAGGCGTACGAGGAGCAGCTCGCCCTCGTCGAGGAGACCGGCTCGCAGGCCGTCCTCATGGCCTCCCGCGCGCTCGCCGCCGCGGCCGGGGACCGGGAGGACTACCTCGACGTCTACGGCCACCTCCTGCGCCAGGCGAGCGAGCCCGTCGTCCTGCACTGGCTGGGCCCGATGTTCGACCCGGCGCTCGACGGGTACTGGGGCTCCGCCGACCTCGACGCCGCGACCGAGACCTTCCTGGAGGTGATCGCCGCCCACCCCGACAAGGTCGACGGCATCAAGGTCTCCCTCCTCGACGCCCGGCGCGAGGTCGCTCTGCGCCGCCGCCTCCCGGAGGGCGTCCGCTGCTACACCGGCGACGACTTCCACTACCCCGAGCTGATCGCGGGCGACGAACAGGGCTTCAGCCACGCCCTGCTGGGCATCTTCGACCCCCTGGCCCCGCTCGCGGCCGAGGCGGTCCGCACCCTCGACACCGGTGACGCCGACGGCTTCCGCAAGCTCCTCGACCCCACCGTCGCGCTCTCCCGGCACCTCTTCCGGGCCCCGACCCGCTTCTACAAGACGGGTGTCGTGTTCCTCGCCTGGCTCTCCGGGCACCAGGAGCACTTCGCGATGGTCGGCGGCCTGCAGTCCGCCCGCTCGCTCCCGCACCTGGCCCGCGCCTACGAACTCGCCGACGGCCTGGGCCTGTTCCCCGACCCGGCGCGCGCCGAGGCCCGGATGCGGTCCCTGCTCACGGTGTACGGAGTCCCCGCGTGAACCTCGACCGCTTCAGCGTCAACCAGATGACCGTCCGGCAGCTGGCCCTGCCCGACCTGGTCGCCGCGTGCGTCCGGCTCGGCGTCCCGGGCGTCGGCCTGTGGCGTGAACCCGTCCAGGCGTACGGCGTCGAGGCCGCCGCCGGCCTCGTACGGGACGCCGGCCTCGCCGTCACCACCCTCTGCCGGGGCGGGTTCTTCACCGCCGACGGCTGGGAGGCGGACAACCGCGCCGCCGTCGACGAGGCGGCGGCCCTCGGCACCGGCACCCTCGTCCTGGTCTCCGGCGGCCTCACCCCCGCCTGCCCCGACCTGCCCTCCGCCCGGGCCCGCATCACCGAGGCCGTCGGCGTCCTCGCCCCCTACGCGGGGGAGCGCGGCGTCCGCCTCGCCATCGAGCCCCTCCACCCCATGTACGCCTCCGACCGCTGCGCCGTCTCCACCCTCGACCAGGCCCTGGAGATCGCGGAGCACTTCCCGGCCGAGCAGGTCGGCGTCACCGTCGACACCTACCACCTGTGGTGGGACGACCGCGCCCCGGCCGCCGTGGCGCGCGCCGGCGCCGCCGGCCGCATCCACTCCTTCCAGCTCGCCGACTGGACCACCCCCCTCCCCGCCGGCGTCCTCAACGGCCGCGGCCAGCTCGGCGCCGGCGCCATCGACCTCCGCGCCTGGGCCGACCTGGTGGAGAAGGCCGGCTACACCGGCCCGGTCGAGGTCGAACTCTTCAACGAGGACCTGTGGGCCAGGGACGGCGTGGAGGTCCTGGAGGAGACGCTGGAGGCCTACCTGACGGTCTGACCGCCCCCCCCCGCCGGAGGGTTATCTGCCCGGGCCGCCCAGGAGGTCGCCCAGGTCGGTGGCCTTCCTGGCGGCGGCCCGCTTGGTGAGGACGGCGAGGAGGACGGGGACGAGCATCTCGACGGCGCGGGCGGCGGTGGCGGGCGGGATGCCGGTGCGCTTCGCGACGGCGGTGGCGGCGGGCTTGGCCAGCTTCGTCAGGACACCGGCCATGAGGCCGCCGCCCACCAGGCCGCCGAGGGCGGCCACCCCCTGGAGCGGCGGCTCGGGCGAGGTGACCTCGGCGACGGCGGCGCGCACCTCGTCGGCGTCGCCCGGCTCCGACGCGGCCCGGCGCAGCCCGCCGGAGAGCTCCGCGACCGAGCCGTCCACCAGCTGCCGGGCCCCCTCGGTGTCGGTGCCGAGCATCCCGGCGATCTCCTGGAGCCGGTCGTCGCCGAGCTCCGTCAGGACGTCGTCCTGGAAGGAAGAGTCAGTCATGCCCGAAACGCTACGGTCCATCCCTTTCCCCGGCACCCGGAACCGGGCCCCGCTCCCCGGCCCCGTCCCCGAGTGTCCGTGCCCTTCGCTACGGTCGGTCCATGTCCAACGACGGTCGCGGGCCGGCAGTGGTCGAGGGGGTCCTGGAGCGGATCACCTACGCCAACGAGGAGAGCGGGTACACGGTCGCCCGTGTCGACACCGGGCGGGGCGCGGGGGACCTGCTCACGGTCGTGGGGGCGCTCCTGGGGGCGCAGCCGGGGGAGTCGCTGCGGATGGAGGGGCGCTGGGGCTCCCATCCGCAGTACGGGAAGCAGTTCACCGTCGACAACTACACCACGCTCCTCCCCGCCACGATCCAGGGCATCCGCCGCTATCTGGGGTCGGGGCTCGTGAAGGGCATCGGCCCGGTCTTCGCCGACCGCATCACCCGGCACTTCGGGCTGGAGACCCTGGACGTCCTGGAGGAGGCGCCCGCGCGCCTGATCGAGGTCCCCGGGCTCGGTCCCAAGCGGACCGCGAAGATCACGGCCGCCTGGGAGGAGCAGAAGGCGATCAAGGAGGTGATGGTCTTCCTCCAGGGCGTCGGCGTCTCCACCTCCATCGCGGTGCGGATCTACAAGAAGTACGGCGACGCCTCGATCTCCGTCGTGCGCAACCAGCCGTACCGGCTCGCGGCGGACGTCTGGGGCATCGGCTTCCTGACCGCCGACAAGATCGCGCAGTCCGTCGGCATCCCGCACGACAGCCCGGACCGGGTGAAGGCCGGCCTGCAGTACGCCCTGTCGCAGTCCACCGACCAGGGGCACTGCTTCCTCCCCGAGGAGCGGCTGATCGCCGACGCGGTGAAGCTGCTCGGGGTGGACACGGGCCTGGTCATCGAGTGTCTGGCGGAGCTCGCCGAGGATCCCGAGGGGGTCGTGCGGGAGGTGGTGCCCGGCCCGGAGGGCACACCGGTCACCGGAGTGTTCCTGGTGCCGTTCCACCGGGCCGAGCTGTCGCTCGCCGGCCAGGTGCGGCGGCTGCTGCGGACCGAGGAGGACCGGATGCCGGCCTTCCGCGAGGTGGCCTGGGACAAGGCGCTGGCCTGGCTCGCCGACCGCACCGGCGCCTCCCTGGCGCCCGAGCAGGAGGAGGCCGTGCGGCTCGCGCTGACCCGCAGGGTCGCGGTCCTGACCGGCGGCCCCGGCTGTGGCAAGTCCTTCACGGTCCGCTCGATCGTGGAGCTGGCCCGGGCGAAGCGGGCGAAGGTGGTCCTCGCCGCCCCCACCGGACGGGCCGCCAAGCGGCTCGCGGAGCTGACCGGCGCCGAGGCGTCGACCGTCCACCGGCTCCTCGAACTGAAGCCCGGGGGCGACGCGGCCTACGACCGGGACCGGCCGCTCGACGCGGACCTGGTCGTCGTCGACGAGGCGTCCATGCTGGACCTGCTGCTGGCGAACAAGCTGGTCAAGGCGGTGGCACCGGGTGCGCACCTGCTGCTGGTGGGGGACGTCGACCAGCTGCCCTCGGTGGGCGCGGGCGAGGTGCTCGGCGACCTCCTCGCCCCCGGCAGCCCCGTGCCCGCGGTCCGGCTGACCCGGATCTTCCGGCAGGCCCAGCAGTCCGGTGTCGTCACCAACGCGCACCGGATCAACGCCGGCACGCCGCCCCTCACGCAGGGCCTGCCGGACTTCTTCCACTTCGTCGAGGAGGAGACCGAGGACGCCGCCCGGGTCGCCGTGGACGTCGCGGCCCGCCGGATCCCGGCCCGGTTCGGCCTGGACCCGCGCCGGGACGTCCAGGTCCTCGCTCCCATGCACCGGGGCCCGGCGGGCGCCGGCTCGCTGAACGGGCTGCTCCAGCAGGTCATCACCCCGGCCCGTCCCGACGTGCCGGAGAAGCGGTTCGGCGGCAGGGTCTTCCGGGTGGGCGACAAGGTCACCCAGATTCGCAACAACTATGAGAAGGGGGCCAACGGGGTCTTCAACGGTACGGTCGGCGTCGTCACGGAGCTGGACCCCGTCGAGCAGCGGCTCACCGTGCGGACGGACGAGGACGAGGAGGTGCCGTACGACTTCGACGAGCTGGACGAGCTGGCCCACGCGTACGCGGTCACCATCCACCGTTCGCAGGGCAGCGAGTATCCGGCGGTGGTGATTCCGGTCACCATGAGCGCCTGGATGATGCTGCAGCGGAACCTGCTCTACACGGCCGTGACCCGGGCCCGGAAGCTGGTCGTCCTGGTCGGCTCCCGTCGGGCCATCGCCCAGGCGGTCCGTACGGTCTCCGCAGGCAGGCGCTTTACCGCACTGGCCCATCGCCTCACAGGGGACGCCCTCGTGTGAAAGATCACGGAGGACTACCGCAACCGGGGCGAAGGGGGCAGGATAGGGAGGTTGGCGGCACTGAGTGCCGCCGATTGGCCCAATGGTCGACCCCGAGTGCACTCTCCTGAGCCAAATGGGGGATGGTAGAGACAGTCAGGGCACCTCGAAGAAGAGGCACTACGTCGGTGAGGGATGACGTGAGCGACAACTCTGTAGTACTGCGGTACGCGGACGGTGAATACACCTACCCGGTGGTCGAGAGCACCGTCGGCGACAAGGGCTTCGACATCGGGAAACTCCGAGCCCAGACCGGTCTGGTCACCCTCGACAGCGGATACGGCAACACCGCCGCCTATAAATCCGCGATCACCTACCTCGACGGCGAGCAGGGCATCCTGCGGTACCGCGGTTACCCCATCGAGCAGCTGGCGGAGCGCTCCACCTTCCTTGAGGTGGCGTACCTGCTGATCAACGGTGAGCTGCCGAAGGTCGACGAGCTGGCGACCTTCAAGAACGAGATCACGCAGCACACCCTCGTCCACGAGGACGTCAAGAACTTCTTCCGCGGCTTCCCGCGGGACGCCCACCCGATGGCGATGCTGTCGTCGGTGGTCTCCGCGCTGTCCACCTTCTACCAGGACAGCCACAACCCGTTCGACGAGGAGCAGCGCCACCTCTCCACGATCCGGCTGCTCGCCAAGCTGCCGACGATCGCGGCGTACGCGTACAAGAAGTCGATCGGCCACCCCTTCGTCTACCCGCGCAACGACCTCGGGTACGTCGAGAACTTCCTGCGCATGACCTTCTCGGTCCCGGCGCAGGAGTACGACCTGGACCCGGTCGTCGTCAACGCGCTCGACAAGCTGCTGATCCTGCACGCGGACCACGAGCAGAACTGCTCGACCTCCACCGTGCGCCTGGTCGGCTCCTCGCAGGCGAACATGTTCGCCTCGATCTCCGCCGGCATCTCGGCCCTGTGGGGCCCGCTGCACGGTGGCGCCAACCAGTCGGTCCTGGAGATGCTCGAGGGCATCAAGGCCAACGGCGGCGACGTCGACTCCTTCATCCGCAAGGTGAAGAACAAGGAGGACGGCGTCCGCCTGATGGGCTTCGGCCACCGGGTGTACAAGTCCTTCGACCCGCGCGCCAAGATCATCAAGGCGGCGGCGCACGACGTCCTCTCCGCGCTCGGCAAGTCCGACGAGCTCCTGGACATCGCGCTCAAGCTGGAGGAGCACGCGCTCTCCGACGAGTACTTCGTCTCGCGCAACCTCTACCCGAACGTGGACTTCTACACGGGCCTCATCTACCGCGCGATGGGCTTCCCGACCGAGATGTTCACCGTGCTCTTCGCGCTCGGCCGCCTCCCCGGCTGGATCGCCCAGTGGCACGAGATGATCAAGGAGCCGGGTTCCCGCATCGGCCGCCCGCGCCAGATCTACACCGGCGAGGTCCTCCGCGACTTCGTCCCGGTCGAGTCCCGCTAGGACCTCGCGAGGCCCGGTGGCCCCCGGCGAGTGAGCCGAAGGGGCGCGCCGGTGCCGGGACGGCGACTGCGCGCAGGCCCGACGAAGGAGGGTCGAGCTCGGTCGTCGTCCCGGCACCGGCACCGGCGCCCCGGAGGCGAACCGAGCCCGGCAAAAGCGAGAGGCGCCCCGCCGTCGATCCCCCCACGGGTCGACGGGCGGGGCGCTTCCCTTTTCCCGGTGCGGATTCCCCCCACGGGATCCGGGCCGGGCGTCTGCGGTGTCAGCAGAAGCTGCGCGGGTCGGGCGCGATGCGGTCTGCCGGGGTACGTACGGGAGGGCCGCTCAAAGCTCCCCGGTGCACGTGCCCCGGCCAACGCTTGCCTGGAACGTCCCCCAAGACATTCCATGAACGTCCCCCAAGACGTTCTCGGCATCGCCCACTTAGACTCGCGAACAGCCCAGATGGTTACCCCCCAATATCTGTGATCTAGGTCTCCTTGTGAAGGTCCTGTGCGTCACGTGTAGGTGAAATCACGTGAAGCGACGGAGACGAAGGCTGTTGGATACGACGAAGACGGACGAAAAGGCCATGGCGAGGCCGGCGATCATCGGGTTCAGCAGGCCGGCCGCCGCGAGGGGGAGCGCGGCGAGGTTGTAGCCGAAGGCCCAGCCGAGGTTGCCCTTGATCGTCGCGAGGGTCCGGCGGGCGAGCCGGATGGCGTCCGCCGCGACGCGCAGGTCGCCGCGGACCAGGGTCAGGTCGCTCGCCTCGATGGCCGCGTCCGTGCCGGTCCCCATCGCCAGACCGAGATCGGCGGTGGCGAGCGCCGCGGCGTCGTTGACGCCGTCGCCGACCATGGCGACCGTCCTGCCCTCCGCCTGGAGCCGCCGGACGACCTCGGCCTTCTCCTCCGGGAGCACCTCCGCGATCACCTCGTCGATGCCCACCTCGGCCGCGACGGCCTCCGCGACGGCCCGGTGGTCGCCGGTGAGCAGCACCGGGCGCAGCCCGAGGCCGCGCAGCCGGGCGACCGCCTCGGCGCTGGTGTCCTTGACCGTGTCGGCGACGGTGAGGGTGCCCCGGGCCACCCCGTCCCAGGCGACGTGGACGGTGCCGGGCGCGGCCGTCCCGGGCACCTCGACGCCCTCGGCGGTGAGGAGGGCGGCGCGCCCGACGAGGACGAGCCGGCCCTCGACGGAGCCGCGGACGCCGAGCCCGGGGACGTTCTCGAAGGTCTTGGGGACGGGGAGTTCGCCGCACCGCTCGGCGGCGCCCGCCGCGACCGCGCGGGCGACGGGGTGCTCCGAGGCGTGTTCCAGGGCGCCCGCCAGCCGCAGCAGTCCGGTCTCGTCGGCGGAGTCGGTGCCGTACGTGCCGCCGTGGACGTGGACGTCCACGAGCCGCATCCGGCCGGTGGTGACGGTGCCGGTCTTGTCGAGGACGACGGTGTCGACGCGGCGGGTGGACTCCAGGACCTCGGGGCCCTTGATGAGGATGCCGAGCTGGGCGCCGCGGCCGGTGCCGACCATGAGGGCGGTCGGGGTGGCCAGGCCGAGGGCGCAGGGGCAGGCGATGATCAGGACGGCGACGGCGGCGGTGAAGGAGGCGGTCGGGTCGTCGGTCAGCAGGAGCCAGGTGACGAGGGTGCCGAGGGCGACGAGGAGCACCACGGGGACGAAGACGGCGGAGATCCGGTCGGCGAGCCGCTGGACCTCGGCCTTGCCGCTCTGGGCGTCCTCGACGAGTTTCGCCATCCGGGCGAGCCGGGTGTCGGCGCCGACGCGGGTGGCCTCGACGACGAGCCGGCCGGAGACGTTGACGCAGCCGCCGGTGACGGTGGAGCCGTCGGCGACGTCGACGGGCAGGGACTCGCCCGTGAGCAGGGAGGTGTCGACGGCGGAGGAGCCCTCGACGACGGTGCCGTCGGTGGCGACCTTCTCGCCGGGGCGTACGACGAAGTGGTCGCCGGCCCGCAGCTCGGCGACCGGGACGCGGGTCTCCCGGCCGGCGCGCAGGACGGCCACGTCCTTGGCGCCGAGCTCCATCAGGGCGTGCAGGGCGGCGCCCGCCTTGCGTTTGGCGCGGGCCTCCAGGTACCGGCCGAGGAGGATGAAGGTGACGACCCCCGCGGCGACCTCCAGGTAGATCGAGGAGGAGGCGTGGGCGCGGTCGGCGGTGAGGTCGAAGCCGTGCCGCATGCCGGGCATGCCGGCGTCGCCGAGGAAGAGGGCCCAGAGGGACCAGCCGTAGGCGGCGAGGGTGCCGACGGAGACGAGGGTGTCCATGGTGGCGGCGCCGTGCCGCAGGTTGGTCCAGGCGGCCCGGTGGAAGGGCAGTCCGCCCCAGACGACGACGGGGGAGGCGAGGGTGAGCGACAGCCACTGCCAGTCGTCGAACTGGAGCGAGGGGACCATGGCGAGCAGGACCACGGGCGCGGAGAGGAGCGCGGAGACCGTGAGCCGCTGCCGGAGGGAGGCGAGTTCGGGGTCCTCGGGCGCCTCCGGGGTCTCGGGGGCCGGCGGGAGGGGCTCCTCGGCGGTGTAGCCGGTCTTCACGACGGTGGCGATCAGCTCGTCGACGCCGACGTGCGGGGCGTGCTCGACGTGCGCCTTCTCCGTGGCGTAGTTGACGGTGGCGGTGACGCCGTCCATCCGGTTGAGCTTCTTCTCGACGCGGGCGGCGCACGAGGCGCAGGTCATCCCGCCGATCGTCAGCTCGGTGACGGTGGTGCTTGGCATGCGCGGTTCCAAACGGGAGCAGGGCCGTACGAGGTAACCGTACGGCCCTGCGACGCCTGTTCGGCGGGGGTCAGACCAGCTCGTAGCCGGCCTCGTCCACGGCGGCGGCGACGGCCGCGCGGTCGAGGGCGGTGTCGGAGACGACGGTGACCTCGCCGGTCTTGGCGACGGCGGTGACGGAGGAGACGCCGGGGATCTCGGAGATCTCGCCGGAGACCGCGCCCTCGCAGTGGCCGCAGGTCATGCCCTTGACCTGGTAGACGGTGGTGAGTTCGGTCTTCGTCTCTGCGGACATGGCGCGCTCCTCCTGGGGGTCAGGGTCCTGGAAGGCCCAGTTTATACCCCCTAGGGGTATAAGTTCCACTCGCGGCGCCGCTCCCCGGCGGACGCGCGCCACCGGGGCGGCGGGTAGGGCTCATGGTAGACACCCGATATGTCGCATTCGGGGAGTACGCTCATCCTGATCATGGCGATCGCCGTCCTGGCGCCGCTGCTGGCCTACGCGGTGGGGCGCAGGTTCCCCGTCCCCCTGGTCATCTTCGAGATCCTGCTCGGCATCCTCATCGGCCCCGACGTCCTGGACTGGGCCCGCTCCGACGCGCTGATCGACGGGCTCTCCCAGCTCGGACTCGCCATGCTGATCTTCCTGGCGGGGTACGAGATCGAGTTCGGCAAGGTCCGCGGCGACACCCTCAGGCGCTCCGTGTGGGCCTGGACGGCGGCCCTGGCGCTCGGGCTCTCCACCGGCGTCCTGCTCGGCGGCGGCTACACCCGGGGCGTCTTCATCGGGGTGGCGCTGACCAGTACCGCCCTCGGCACCGTCCTGCCCGTGCTCAGGGACGCCGGAGAGCTCCAGGGGCGGTTCGGCTCGGTCGTCATGGCCTTCGGCGCCGTCGGCGAGTTCGGCCCGATCATCGCGATGGCGCTGCTGCTCAGCGGCCGGGGCGCCGCCGAGTCCACCGTGCTCCTCGCCGTCTTCGCGGCGCTCACGGCCGCGGCCGTCCTGTGGGCCCTGCGGCCCCGCCCGCCCTGGTTCTCCAAGGTCATCGCCAGGACCCTGCACAGCAGCGGCCAGTTCGCGGTGCGGTTCGTCTTCCTGCTGCTCGCCCTGATGCTCGGGGCGTCGACGGCGCTCGGGCTCGACGTGCTGCTCGGCGCCTTCGCGGCCGGGCTGGTGACCCGGCTCGTGCTGACCGGCGCGGCGCCCGACTCGGGGCCGGAGATCCTGGCGAAGATCGAGGGCGTCGGCTTCGGCTTCCTCGTCCCGGTCTTCTTCGTGGTCACCGGCATCGAGTTCGACCTGGACTCGCTCCTCGCCGGCGGCCGGCCGCTGGTCCTGCTGCCGGCCTTCCTGCTGCTCTTCCTCGTCGTGCGCGGCGGCCCGATCTGGCTCCTGGCCCCGCGCGACCTCGACCGGACGGACCGGGGCGGACTCGTGCTCCACGGCTCCACGGCGCTGCCGCTGGTCGTCGCGATCACCACCATCGGCGTCGACGACGAGGCCATGCCGGCCGGCGAGGCGGCGGCCCTGGTCGGGGCGGCCATGGTCTCGGTGCTGGTCTTCCCGCTGCTCGCGCTGAGGCTGCGGGCGCGGGCGGGCCGGGGCCGGGGGGAGGGGGCGGCGCCCGCGGAGGCCGTCAGCGGCGCGGAGACGTGGTGACGGCCCCGTCGGTGACGAGGGGGGCGAGGTAGCGCAGCAGGACCGTCTTGAGCTCGGTCACCGTCGCCTCCCGCTCCGGCCCCTCGGGCGCGGCGAGCACCAGCCCCAGGCCGCCCTTGAAGATCGCGAACGTCATGCCGGCGATCCGGGAGCGGTCCTCGGCGGGCAGCGCGGGGGCGTAGTGCGCGATCACCCCCTGCACGCTGGTCAGCAGGGACGCGTGCAGCGCGTCGTGCTCCTCGGCGATCCGGCCCGGCACCTCGGAGCCGTGCATCAGGGCGAGGAAGACCGGGTTCGCGCAGTTGAACTCGATCATCGGGTCGACGACCACGTCGAGCAGCTCGGGGAGCGGCAGCGTGAGGTTCCCCGGGGTGAACGCCTGGCCGTGGGCCTCCCGCATCTCGTGGAGGAGGCGCCCGCCGAGCTCGATCGCGATGGCCTCCTTGTTCGGGAAGTACTGGTAGAGCGTGCCCGGCGAGACGTGCGCCTCGCGGGCGATCGCGTTGGTGCTGGTCGCCGTGTACCCGTTCGCGCAGAAGACGTTCGCGGCGGCCTGGAGCAGCTGCGCGATGCGGCGTTCGCCGCGGGCCTGGCGGCGGCGGGGCTTCGACTCCTCGGACACTTCGGACATGGCTGTCCCCAGCTCTCCTCAACACGTTTGACAAACACGAGAGGTCGCTCGCATATTTGGGAAATGCGAGTGATCACTCGTGTTTGCCAGTCTATGGCAATGGGCGACCCATGCGACCTGCCGGGAAGCGAGCGCAGGGGTCAGGTGAAGGGGACACCGGGTCATGGCCGAAGTCAAGAAATCAGCGACCGGCGGGGCCGCAGGCCCAGGTCACAGGGGGTCCGTGGGGGGCTGGACGCGTTTCGTGACCGCCCGGCCGCGCCTCACCCTCCTCGTCGCGCTGGTGCTCACCGCCCTCGCGGTGCTGGCCGGCGGAGGGGTCGCCGACCGCATGGGCAGCGGCGGCTGGGAGGACCCGGCCGCCGAGTCCACCTACGCCACGAAGGCGCTGGAGCGGGAGTTCCCCGGCTCCCAGCCCAACGTGCTGCTGCTCGTCGACGCGAAGGGCGGAGCGGGGGCCGCCGGGGCCGCGCCGGGCCGGGCCGCGGTCGACGACCCGGCCGTCGCCGCCGAGGCCCGCCGGCTCACCGAGCGGCTCGCCGCCGAGCCCGGCGTCGACGGCGTCGGCTCCTATTGGTCCACCGGCTCGCCCGCCCTGCGCTCCGAGGACGGCCGGCAGGCGGTCATCGCCGCGCGGATCGCCGGCGAGGAGAAGGAGGCCGCCGCCGTCCTCGACCGGATCGCCCCCGAGTTCCGGGGCGCGCACGGACCCGTGGAGGTCTCTCTCGGCGGCGGCCTCGCCGTCCGCCACGAGATGCAGACCGTCATCCAGGAGGACCTGCTCCGGGCCGAGCTCATCGCCCTGCCCCTCACCCTCGTCCTGCTCGTCATGGTCTTCGGCAGCGCCGTCGCCGCCCTCCTGCCGCTCGGCGTGGGCATCGTCGCCATCCTCGGCACCAACGCGGTGCTGCGCGGCATCACCGAGTTCACCGACGTCTCCGTCTTCGCGCAGAACCTGACGACGGCGCTCGGCCTCGGGCTCGCCATCGACTACGCGCTGTTCGTCGTCCGCCGCTACCGCGAGGAGCTGGCGGCCGGCGCCGACACCTACACCGCCGTCCGCACCACCCTGCGCACCGCCGGCCGCACGGTGCTCTTCTCCGCCCTGACCGTCGCCGTGTCGCTCTCCGCGATGCTCGTCTTCCCGCAGTACTTCCTGCGCTCCTTCGCGTACGCCGGCATCGCGGTCGTCCTGCTCGCCGCGACCGCCGCGCTCACCCTGCTCCCGGCGGCCCTCGTCCTGCTCGGCGACCGGGTCAACGCCCTCGACCTGCGGCGCCTCCTGCGCCGCCGCGGCCGGCCCGGGAGCGCGCCGGACGCCACCGGCCAGGGAGCGGGGACCGACGCCGGGAGCGAGGCCGGGACCGAGGCGGGGGCCGGGGCCGGATGGGCGCGCGCCGCCGCCCTCGTCATGCGCCGGGCGCCGGTCTTCGCCGTGCTCACCACCGCCGGCCTGGTCCTGCTCGGACTGCCCTTCCTCGGCGTGAAGTTCGGCACCGCCGACGACCGCCAGCTGCCCGTCACCGCCTCCTCCCGGGTCGTCCAGGACGAGCTGCGGGACAGCTTCCCCGGCGACCCCGGCGGCGGCATCACCGTCCTCGCCGAAGGCCCCGCCACCCCCGCGCAGTACGCGGCCTACCGCGAGCGGATAGCCGCCCTGGACGGCGTCGACCGGGCCGACGGCCCCGTCACCGCGCGCGGCGGCGGCCACGCCTACTTCACCGTCGTGCCCGAGGGCGAGACCGTCGGCGCCGGCGCCCAGCGGGTGGTGGGCGAACTCCGGGCCGTCCCCGCCCCCTTCGACACCGCCGTCACCGGACAGTCCGCCGTCCTCGTCGACTCCAAGGCCGCCCTCGCCGAGCGGCTGCCCTGGGCCGCGGCGATCGTCGTCCTCGTCACCCTCCTCCTGGTCTTCCTGCTCACCGGCAGCGTCGTCATCCCCGTCCAGGCCGTCGTCCTCAACGCCCTCAGCCTCACGGCGATGTTCGGCGCGGTCGTCTGGGTCTTCCAGGAGGGCCATCTCGCCGGGCTCCTCGGCTTCACCTCCACCGGCGACATCGAGACGACCCTGCCCGTCCTGATGTTCTGCGTCGCCTTCGGACTCTCCATGGACTACGGGGTGTTCCTGCTCTCCCGCATCAAGGAGGAGTACGACGCCACCGGCGACCACGAGCACTCCGTCCGCTTCGGCCTGCGCCACACCGGCGGCCTGATCACCGCCGCCGCCGTGATCCTCGCCGTCGTCATGGTCGCCATCGGCACCTCGCGCGTCACCAACACCAAGATGCTCGGGCTCGGCGTCGCCCTCGCCGTCCTCATGGACGCGATGGTGGTCCGCAGCCTCCTCGTCCCTTCCGTGATGAAGCTGACCGGCCGCTTCACCTGGTGGGCCCCCGGTCCGCTGCGCCGCTTCCACGACCGTTTCGGCGTCAGCGAGTCGGACGCCCCCCGCCCCGCCCCGGAGGCACCCGGCACCGACGGCCGGAGCGGGGACGGCGGGGAGCGGCGGGAGGCCGCGGCCGCGCGTCGCTGACACGGCGCGGGGGGGGGGGGGGGGGGGGGGGGGGGGGGGGGGGGGGGGGGGGGGAGGGGGGGGGGGGGGGGGGGGGGGGGGGGGGGGGAGGGGAGGG
>NZ_JBVJMN010000098.1:0-21398 GCF_055584185.1 Streptomyces sp. NPDC104202
CAACCCCCCCCCCTCCCGGCGAGAGGGGGGAACCCCCCCCCCCCCCGGACCCTGGTCGGGTCCGGCGCCGGGAGGGACGGTGGGGGTGCCGGGAGGCGGCGCCCTCGGGACACGGGCTAGACGACCGCCCCGCGCCCCGGGTCGTCGAAGCCGTCGTCCTCGTCGTCGCCGCTCTTCATCCGGCTCACCAGGGTGGCGAAGCCGCCGAGGAAGCCGCCGATGCAGAGCGTTGTGAGCCACCAGGTCATGTCCCACTGGAGCAGGACGGCCACCAGCATGAGGACCGGGCCGCCGACCACGGCGAGCCAGGCGAACCGGGTCGTCACGTCCGCCTCGGGCAGCGGCGGCGGCTCCGGCGGCACGAAGTGCCCCTCGTCCGCGCCGCCCGGGCCGTCGTCGGGCTCGGTGGGCGAGTAGTCGCGGGGACCGGCGGGCCGCACGCCGGGCGCGAAGACGATCGAGCTGCCCAGCGCGGGCCGCCCGGGACCGTCCTCCTCCGGCTTCTCGTCCCCGTCGGGCTCCCCGGAACCGTCGTCCCCGGCGGAGTCGTCCGCCCGCGGCTCCCGGGCGGCCGGCTTCGGCTTCCAGGGCGTGGCCTCGCCGACGGTCGGCGCCGGCTTCCCGGACCGGGCCTCCCCGGTGGCACCGCCCCGCGCGTCGTCCCCGCCGTCGGCCTCGGCCTCGTCCTCGGGCTCCGGCAGCTCCAGGTTCTCTATGGGCCGGAACGGCTTGGCACCCGGCGGGTCCGCGGGCTCCTTGCCGTACCCGGCGACGATCGCGGCCCAGGCCGCCTCCTCGTCGATGGGCTGCGGCTCCCGCTCGCCGCCGTCCTGCTGCTCAGCCACCGCTCCTGCTCCCCTTTCCGTCGACCAGCCCCGGCGCGAGACGCTCGACGAAGGCCAGGCTCTCGTCGAAGATGCGCTCCGCGTCATGGTCCAACGTCGCCACGTGGTAGCTCTGTTCCAGCAGGATCTCGCGCACGTCGGTGGAGGAGATGCGGGAGAGGATCCGGGCCGAGTCGGCGGGCGGCACGACGTGGTCCTGCGGGCTGTGCAGCAGCACCACCGGCTGCGTGACCTGCGGAAGCTCCCCGTCGACGGTCCGGAAGAACGCGCGCAGGGAGTGGGCCGCGTGCAGCGGCACCCGGTCGTAGCCGACCTCCGCCACGCCCTCCTTGGCGATGTCGCTCGCGATGCCCTTGGTGGAGGGGACCAGGTGCCGGACCACCGGGAGCGCGTGCGCCGCCAGGCCGTGCACCTTGTTGCCCGGGTTGACCAGGACGATGCCGCGCACCGCGTCCCCGTACCGGGCGGCGAGCCGCAGGGTCAGCGCCCCGCCCATGGACAGCCCGAAGACGAAGACGGTCGAGCAGCGCTCCAGGAGCTCGCGCAGCGCCCGGTCCACCTCGGCGTACCAGTCGTGCCAGGTGGTGAGCTGCATGTCCTCCCAGCGGGTGCCGTGGCCGGGCAGCAGCGGCACCGCCACGGTCAGGCCGCGCTCGGCCAGAAACTCGGCCCACGGACGCATCGACTGCGGGGAACCGGTGAATCCGTGACAGAGAAGGACGCCGACCTCTCCGCCGTCATGGCGGTACGGCTCGGCTCCGGGAAGGACCGGCACCGGTGTCTCCTGTTCGGTTGCGACTCCGGCGTCCCTCGGGTGGGCCGGAGCGACGGAAAACGGTGAAGGACCTTCACGGTACGCGACCGCACCGACACCGACCAGGGCCGTAGCGGGGGGGCGTACGTCGGTACGGGATAAAGTCTGGGCGACGGCACACGGAAGGCATGGCGAGTTGATCTACGGCGCAATGAAGTTCTCCCTCGGAGGGTCTCTGAAGCTTGCCTTCCGGCCCTGGGTGGAGGGTCTGGAGAACATCCCCGCCGACGGCCCGGCGATCCTGGCGAGCAACCACCTGTCGTTCTCCGACTCCTTCTTCCTGCCCGCCGTCCTGGACCGCAAGGTCACCTTCATCGCCAAGGCCGAGTACTTCACGACGCCCGGCGTGAAGGGCAAGCTCACCGCGGCGTTCTTCAAGGGCGTCGGACAGCTCCCAGTGGACCGTTCGGGTGCCCGCGGCGCCGGCGAGGCGGCCATCAAGGCCGGCATCGAGGTCATCGAGGGCGGCGGCCTCTTCGGGATCTACCCCGAGGGGACCCGGTCGCCCGACGGCCGCCTCTACCGCGGCAAGCCCGGCGGTCTGGCCCGCGTCGCCCTCGCGACCGGCGCGCCGGTCATCCCGGTCGCCATGATCGACACCGAGAAGATCCAGCCGCCCGGCAAAGTCGTCCCCAAGCTCATGCGCCCGGGGATCCGCATCGGCAAGCCGCTGGACTTCACCCGCTACCAGGGCATGGAGGGCGACCGCTTCATCCTCCGCTCGGTGACCGACGAGGTCATGTACGAGATCATGAAGCTGTCCGGCCAGGAGTACGTCGACATCTACGCGACCGCCGCCAAGCGGCAGATCGCGGACGCGGAGAAGGCGGCCAAGGAGGCCGTCAAGGCCGAGATCGCGGCCCGGGAAGAGTCCGGCGCGTAGAGGCGCGGTCCCGCGGGGGACGCGTACGGGGGTGGGGGAGATGGCCAAGCGCGAGCGTGTCGTGCGCATGTCGGTCGAGCAGCCGCTGTGGCGGGCGCTGACCGGCTACCGCGTCCTGACCATGGTCTACGCGGTCCTGCTGTTCGTCTTCTCCCGCGAGACGTACGAACGGCCGGGGATCGCCGTCGGCTACCTGGCGGTGATGTGCGTCTGGACCCTCGCCACCCTGCCCCGGGTGGCCAACGCGGCCAGCTGCACCAAGCGCTTCCTCGGCGCCGACCTCGCCGTCGCCGTCGTCGGCATCCTCCTCACCCCTCTCGCCGACGCCCAGGCCCAGTCGATCGACGGGCCCACCCTGCCCTCCATATGGACCGCCGGATCCGTCCTGGCGTACGCGATCAAGGGCGGCTGGCGGTGGGCCGGCTTCGCCTCCTCCCTGGTCGCCGTCGCCAACATCGTCGAGCGCGGCCACCCCAGCCGGGACACCCTCCACAACGTCCTCCTCGTCTGGGTCGCCTCCATCGCCATCGGCTACGTCGTCGAGGTCGCCCGCGCCTCCGAGCGCACCCTCGCCCGCGCCCTGGAGATCGAGGCCGCGACCCGGGAGCGGGAACGGCTCGCCCGCGACATCCACGACAGCGTCCTCCAGGTCCTCGCCATGGTGCAGCGGCGCGGCACGGCCCTCGGCGGCGAGGCCGCCGAACTCGGCCGGATGGCGGGCGAGCAGGAGGTGGCGCTGCGCACCCTCGTCGCCGGCGGTCTCGCCCGCCCCAGCCTGGTCTCCGAGGACGAGTCCGAGGGGGCGGTCGTCCGGGTCGTCGAGGTCGACGAGGAGCCCGGCGACGACACCCCCGTCGACCTGCGCCTGCTGCTCGCCCCGCGCGCCGGGGCCCGCGTCACCCTCTCCGAGCCCGGTGCGCCGGTCCTGCTGCCGGCGCCCGCGGCCCGGGAGCTGGCGGCGGCCGTCGGCGCCGCCCTGGACAATGTGCGGGTGCACGCGGGCGAGGACGCCCGCGCCTGGATCCTGGTCGAGGACTGGACGGACGAGGTGATCGTCACCGTCCGGGACGACGGGCCCGGCATCCCGGAGGGGCGCCTCGGCGAGGCCGAGGGCGAGGGCCGGATGGGCGTCGCCCTCTCCATCCGGGGGAGACTGCGGGATCTGGGCGGCACGGCCGAGCTGATCTCGGTCCCGGGCCAGGGCACGGAAGTCGAGTTGAAGGTCCCACGGGGGAAGGCAGGGGAGAAGTGAGCGAGCAGCAGGCCGAGCGCCGGATCAAGGTGATGGTCGTCGACGACCACCCGATGTGGCGGGACGCGGTCGCCCGCGACCTGGCCGAGGCGGGGTTCGACGTGGTGGCCACGGCGGGCGACGGCGAGCAGGCCGTGCGCCGGGCCACGGCGGCGGGGCCGGACGTCCTCGTCCTGGACCTGAACCTGCCGGTCAAGCCGGGCGTCCAGGTCTGCAAGGAGCTGGTCGGCGCCCAGCCGGCGCTGCGGGTCCTCGTCCTCTCCGCGAGCGGTGAGCACGCCGACGTCCTGGAGGCGGTGAAGTCCGGTGCGACCGGCTACCTCCTCAAGTCGGCCAGTACGGAGGAGCTGACCGACGCCGTGCGGCGGACCGCCGTCGGCGACCCCGTCTTCACCCCGGGGCTGGCCGGGCTGGTCCTCGGCGAGTACCGCCGGCTCGCCTCCGAACCCGCCCCGGCGGCCGGCGCCGACGAACCGAAGGCGCCGCAGCTCACCGAGCGCGAGACCGAGGTCCTGCGGCTCGTCGCCAAGGGGCTGAGCTACAAGCAGATCGCCGAGCGCCTGGTGATCTCGCACCGCACGGTGCAGAACCACGTCCAGAACACCCTCGGCAAGCTCCAGCTGCACAACCGGGTGGAGCTCGTGCGGTACGCGATCGAGCGCGGTCTCGACGACGTGTGAGACGGCGGGGTCGGACGACGGGGCCGTATATTCGCGCTATCGACGCATATGCGGCCCGATCCGACAGCGAGGGGAACCCGTGGAAATCCTGGCGTTCGGCGTGCAGGCGGACGAGAAGCCCCTGATGGAGAAGGCGTTCGAGGGGCACCACGACGTGCGCTGCCTGGACGTCTTCCTCACCGAGGACACCGCCCCCATCGCCGCCGGCTACGAGGTGATCTCCACCAGCGTCAACGCCAGCCTCGACCACCGCGTCCTGCAGACCCTCGCGGCCGGCGGGACCCAGATGATCGCCCAGCGCTCCACCGGCTTCAACAACATCGACCTGGAGGTGGCCGAGCGCCTCGGCCTCACCGTCGCCCGGGTCTCGTCCTACTCGCCGTACTCCGTCGCCGAGTTCGCCTGGACCCTCGCGATGGCCGTCAACCGCCGGATCGTCCGCGCCTCCAACCGCACCCGCGACTTCGACTTCCGCCTCGACGGACTGATGGGCCGCGACCTGCGGGGCCGTACCGTCGGCGTCCTCGGCACCGGCAAGATCGGCGAGGCGTTCACCCGGATCGCCCACGGATTCGGCATGGAGCTGCTCGGCTGGGACGTCGCCGAGAACCCGGCCTGCACCGCGCTCGGCATGAAGTACGTCGAGAAGGAGCGCCTCTTCGCCGAGGCCGACCTCATCAGCCTCCACGTGCCGCTGCTCCCCGCGACCCACCACCTCATCGACGCCGGCGCCCTGCGGGCGATGAAGGACGACGCGATCCTGGTGAACTCCAGCCGCGGCGGACTCGTCGACACCGAGGCCCTGGTCGGCGAGCTGCGGGCCGGCCGCTTCACCGGCGTCGGCCTGGACGTCTACGAGGCGGAGGCCGGGCTCTTCTTCCTCGACCGGTCGCTGGAGGTCGTCGAGGACGACACCCTCGCCCGGCTCGTCACCTTCCCGAACGTGGTGGTCACCTCGCACCAGGCGTACTACACCAGCGACGCCGTCGGCCAGATCATCGCCACCACGGTGAGCAACGTCCTCGACTACACCGCCGGGCGGCGCAGCGAGAACGTCCTCGTCCCCCGGGCCGGCTAGCCGAGGCCCTCCGGACCCTGGCCGGCCGCCGGGACCCGGAGGGCGGGGCGGGCAGCCCTAGACCAGCACCCCGGCGAGCAGCGAGGCGGTCAGCGCCGCGCCGTCCAGGGTGAGGACGGACTCGGGGTGGAACTGGACGCCGGCGAAGCCCGGGCCGCGCAGGGCGTGCACCTCGCCGGTCTCCGCGTCGCGGCTCAACTCGATGCGGTGGAGGGCGAGTTCCGTCGCGGCGCGGTCGTCGCAGCGGGCGGTGAAGCTGTTGTAGAACCCGACCGTCCGCTCCTGCCCGAAGAGGTCGATCCGCAGCTGGGCCCCCTGGAAGGGGGTCCGCTTGCGGACGATCTCCAGGCCCAGCTCGGCGGCGATCAGCTCGTGCCCGAGGCAGACGCCGAGCAGTCCGTGCCGGTGGCCGCGCACGAGCTCGGCCGTCAGCGCCCGCAGGAAGCGCATCTTCGGGTCGGCGGAGTCCGAGGGGTTCCCCGGGCCGGGCCCGAGGACGACGGGCCCCTCGTGGGCGAGGGCCAGCTCCCGCAGCCCCGGCTCGTCGTAGCGGAGCACCGACACCCCGAGGCCGGAGGAGCGCAGCACGTGCGCCAGCATGGCCGTGAAGGTGTCCTCGGCGTCGATCACCAGCGCGTGCCCGGACAGCTCCGCCGACCGGACCTGCATCTTCAGCCAGAACGGCGCGAGGTCCGCCCGGCGCGCGTCCAGCGCGGCCCGCACCCGCGGGTCGTCGGCCAGCCGGGGCGGCACCGGGGCGGCGGCGTCGACGGACCGGCCCTCCCGGACCCCGAGCGCGGTGAGGACGCCCGCCGCCTTGGCGTGGGTCTCGGCGACCTCGCCCGCCGGGTCCGAGTGCCGCACCAGGGTCGCGCCCACCGGCACCCGGAGCCCGCCCGCCGCGTCGATGTCGGCGGTGCGGATGAGGATGGGGGAGTCCAGCGTCTGGGCGCCGCTCTCGTCCGTGCCGAGGAGGGCGAGCGCGCCCGCGTAGTAGCCGCGTCCGCCGCTCTCGTGACGCTCGATCACCCGGCAGGCGTTCTGCACCGGCGAGCCGGTCACGGTCGCCGCGAACATCGTCTCCCGCAAGACCTCCCGGACGTCCAGCGAGGAGCGGCCCCGCAGCTCGTACTCGGTGTGCGCGAGGTGGGCCATCTCCTTCAGGCGCGGTCCGACCACGACCCCGCCCCGGTCGCCAACCGTGCACATCATCTTCAGCTCCTCGTCGACCACCATGGAGAGCTCCTCGGTCTCCTTGCGGTCGGCGAGGAAGGCGAGGAGCCCCTCGGCGGTCGGGGCGGAGCCGGCCGGGTAGCGGTACGTGCCGCTGATCGGGTTCATGACGACCGTCCCGCCCGCCATCCGCACGTGCACCTCGGGGCTCGCGCCCACGAGCGTCCGGTCGCCGGTGTGCACGACGAAGGTCCAGTACGCACCCCGCTCGCCCGCCAGCAGCCGCCGGAACAGGGCCAGCGCGTCCGCCCGTCCGAAGCCGGGGATCTCCCCGGTGTAGGTGCGCCGGATGACGAAGTTCGCGCCCTCGCCCGAGCCGATCTCCTCGTCGATGACCCGGCGCACGGTCCCGGCGTACTCCTCGTCCGAGACGTCGAACCCGCCGCCCTCGACCGTCACGTCGTGCGCGGGCAGCGCGTCGAGGACCTCGGCGAGGGGGAGTGCGTACGACTCCTCGGCGACGAGCACGGAGAGCGGGGTGCCGTCGTCCCGCACGTCGAAGCCGCGCTCCCTGATCTGCCGGAAGGGCACGAGCGCGAGCGTCGGCAGCGGGCCCACCGGCAGCTCCGCGAGGCGCTCGGCCTCGTGGACCGGGCCGATCAGCACCTCGACGGTGTCGTGGTCACGGCCCGGGGTGCGCCGGCGCAGCAGGGCGAAGGGAGGGCAGGAGTCGTCCAGGAGACGGGAGAGGTCCATGGGGTGCGTCGTTCCTTCCGGTGGAGTGCGGAGAGGAACGGCCCCGGAAACCGGGAAGGCCGCCCCTCGGGGCGGCCTGTGTGCGTGCGGTGTACGCGCGATCAGTGGGCCGCCGGAGGAGCGGTCCACCACCAGTTCTGGATCTGAGGCGCGAACATGCGAGCACTGTAACGCAGCCGGACGCGGAAAGGGGCCCGGTCCACACCGCGGACGGTGCGGGCCGGGCCCCTCGGGCGTTTCCGATCAGAAGATCATGTTGTAGATCTGCCAGCCGCCGCCGACCTTCACCCGCGGGGTGAAGAGCGCGCTCGTCCCCGTGCCGGGGAACGTCCACAGCACGCCGGTGGTGTCCCGCGTGAGCAGGTCCACCCGGCCGTCACGGGTCAGGTCGCTCGGACCCACGATGGCGTTGTGCACCTGCCAGCCGTTGCTGATCTTCGCCCGCGGCGAGAAGAGCGAGGCGGTGCCGGTGCCCTTGAAGATCCACATGGCACCGGAGGTCTCCCGGGCCATCACGTCGGGCTTCCCGTCACCGGTCAGGTCGCCGGTGCCGATCACCTCGTTGTAGATGTTCCAGCCCGCGCTGATCTTCACCCGCGGCGAGAACGGCGTCGCCGGCGTGCCCGTGCCCTTGAAGAGCCACATCACGCCCGACTTCTCGCGCGCCAGCAGGTCCGCCTTGCCGTCGCCCGTGATGTCGCGGACACCCGAGATCCGGTCGTAGATCTGCCAGCCGCCGCTCACCCTGATGCGCGGCTTCCACGGCATCGACGGGTTGCCGCTGCCGGGGAAGTACCACGTCACGCCGGTCGTGTCCCGCGCCAGCAGGTCACCCGTGCCGTCCGCCCGCAGCGCCGTCATCGGCGTCACCGCGTCGTACGTGTTCCATCCCGCGCCGATCCGGTACCGCGTCAGGAGCGGCGCCGTCACGTTCCCCGTGCCCTGGTACTGCCACAGCACGCCGGCGGTGTCCCGGGCGAGGATGTTGTAGCGGTTGGTGGTGGGGACGGGCGCGGCGGCGGGCGCCTCCACGATGTCGCTCTGCTTCACCCAGGTGATCTTGTGGTGGAAGCGGATCGGCACGAACAGGGTGGAGCCGACGACGTTCTTCTGGGCGCTGCCGAACCAGTCGTCGCCCTTCACCGCGGGGCCGGCCTTCACGTAGGACTGGCCGGAGGCGAACGTGAACTTCGACAGCGGGGCGTTCTCGTCGCCCGGCGCCTCCAGTCCGGCGGCCGTGTAGGCGGCGGTCTCCGGGAAGGAACGCCCGAACACCTTGGTCGAGGCCAGGTCCGACCGCAGCTTCACGGTCGTGGCGCCGGCCACCGGCACGGTGTACTGGCCGCCCGGGTTGTAGAACCAGGCCTTCTCGCCCGCGTACCAGATCGCCGTCCAGTCGTTGAGCGCCCCGGCGACGACGTACAGACCACCGGCCCGGACCTTGTTCCCGTAGTTCGAGCCCTCGGTCGTGCCCGAGGTGAAGTACGGGTCCTTCAGCGTCGTCGCGGTCGACGACGGCGACGTGTAGAGGTAGCCGAAGTTGGACGGACGCGCCGAGACGGCGGTGCCGCCGGTGGTCAGCTTCGGCTGGTTGGCCGTCGTGAAGGGCGGCACCACGCGCACGACCTGGCCGGCCTGGAGGAGGCCGCCGGCGCCCTTGTCGCCCTGGGGGGCGCCCAGGAGCGACATGTAGTAGTTCCAGTCCCAGTACGGACCGGCGTCCCAGTGGAGGTTGGCGACGTTGCCGTCCGTCTGGAGCGCCACCTCGTCGTGGCCGATGATGTGCTCACGGTCGATCGGCACGCCGTACTTGTTCGCCAGGAACTTCACCAGCTCCGCGGAGGAGCGGTACTGGGACTCGGTGTACCAGCTGCCCTCCTTGATGGCGTAGCCCTCGTGCTCCACGCCGATGGCGTGCATGTTGTGGGTCCAGTTGCCCGCGTGCCACGCCAGGTTCTTGTTCTCGAGCATCTGGGTGACGAGACCGTCCTGCGCCCGGATCAGGTAGTGGGCGCTGCCCGCACCGTTCGGGTCGGTGAGCACCTTGAGCGAGCCGTCGTAGCCGCCCTCGGTGTCGTGGATGACGATCTGCCGGATGTCCAGGCCCTGGTTGGGCCGGTCACCCGCGGTGTAGTTCTTCTTCCCCGTGGACGAGGGGACGCTCAGCTTGACGTTGCAGGTCAGGACCGCGGGGCACTCGGGGAGCGTGGTCTCCGTCGTGCTCGCGAAGCTGGCGGCCAGCGGCACGTTCGCCGGCTTCACCGGGTCGACCGACGGGTCGGCCGGCAGCGCGACCTGCTCGCCGTCCAGCGTCAGCTCGCGCTCGCCGGTCCTGATCGACTCGAAGACGCGCTTCGCGAAGAGGTCCGCGCCCTTCTTCTCGGGGGACTGGCTGTAGCGGGCCACGGCCGGGTACCAGTCGCCCGGCTCCTCCGACAGTTCGGCGCCCGCCTGCTTCTGGTACTCCGCCAGCAGCGCCGCGCCGGCCCGGATGGAGGCGTCCGTGTCGTTCTGGACGGTCTCGGTGGAGCTGTCGATCAGCTCGGCGGCCTTGTCCAGCGTGTGGAGCCGGGGGTCGTCGGTGTCGACGACGGCCTTCTCCAGGATCTTGCGGACCTTCTCGCGGTCGAAGGTCTTCTCGATCTCCGGCCGGCCGGAGCCGTTGAAGTGCTCGATCTGCTCGTCGGTGACCTTCTGCTGCACGTCCTCCGGGTCGACCTTGGTCAGGCCCATGACGTTGTAGGCGCCGGTGGTGCTCGGGTCGCCGTCGTGCGACTCCCACCGGGTCTGCTGGTACGACACCGCCATCAGCACGCTCTGCGGCACGTCGAACTCGCGGGCCGCGTTTGCGAACTGGGTCTGGAGGGAAGGGTCACCCCCGGACGCGCCGTCGCCCGCTCCGAGCAGGCCCGGCGAGGCGACCGCGAGGGTGCCGATCGTGGCGGTGGCGACGGCCGCGGCCGCCGCCCCGTACAGGAGTCGTTTCTTCTTGCGGTCCCTGCGGTGCCTCTGGGTCACACCCACCCCTGTGATTCGACTGTGATTTCGTGAAACGGGCCAGAGGGTAACACCACTCCAAGGCGTGAATGTCACCGAGTGACATTTCGGGCGCGTGTCTCAGTCACTGGGCAGGGGGACAGGACCGGACGAAGAACCCCGTACTGTGGTGCACGTGACCGTGAACGCTGATTCCCACGCCGTCGCCAAGGCGACCTGGCGAGACCTGCCCGCGGCGCAGCAGCCCGAGTACCCCGATGCCGAGGCTCTGCGCGATGTGATCGCGGACCTCGAGTCGTATCCTCCGCTCGTCTTCGCCGGCGAGTGCGACCAGCTGCGTGCCCGGATGGGAGCCGTCGCCCGTGGCGAGGCGTTCCTGCTCCAGGGCGGCGACTGTGCCGAGGCCTTCGACGCCGTGTCCGCCGACCACATCAGGGCCAAGCTCAAGACGCTGCTCCAGATGAGCGCCGTCCTCACCTATGCGGCCTCCGTGCCCGTGGTGAAGGTCGGACGCATCGCCGGGCAGTACTCGAAGCCCCGCTCCAAGGGCACCGAGACCCGTGACGGCGTGACCCTGCCGACCTACCGCGGCGACTCGGTCAACGGCTTCGACTTCAACGAGAAGGCCCGCATCCCGGACCCCGAGCGCCTGAAGCGGATGTACAACGCCTCCGCCTCCACGCTCAACCTGGTCCGCGCCTTCACCACCGGCGGCTACGCCGACCTGCGCCAGGTGCACGCCTGGAACCAGGACTTCGTGAAGTCGTCCCCCTCCGGCCAGCGCTACGAGGCGCTCGCCCGCGAGATCGACAACGCGCTGAACTTCATGAAGGCGTGCGGCACCGACCCGGCCGAGTTCAAGGCCGTCGAGTTCTACGCCTCGCACGAGGCGCTGCTGCTCGACTACGAGGGCGCCCTGACCCGTACGGACTCGCGCACCGGCAAGCTGTACGACACCTCCGGCCACATGGTCTGGATCGGCGAGCGCACCCGCCAGCTCGACCACGCGCACATCGAGTTCGCCTCGCGGATCGCCAACCCGATCGGCATCAAGCTGGGCCCGACCACCTCGGTGGACGAGGCGCTGACGTACATCGACCGCCTCGACCCGGACCGCGAGCCGGGCCGGCTGACCTTCATCGTCCGCATGGGAGCCGACAAGGTCCGCGACAAGCTCCCCGAGCTGGTCGAGAAGGTCACCGCGTCGGGTGCGGTCGTCGCCTGGGTCACCGACCCGATGCACGGCAATACCTTCGAGGCCGCCTCCGGCCACAAGACGCGCCGCTTCGACGACGTCCTGGACGAGGTCAAGGGCTTCTTCGAGGTCCACAAGGCGCTCGGCACCCACCCGGGCGGCATCCACGTCGAGCTCACCGGTGACGACGTCACCGAGTGCGTGGGCGGCGGCGACGAGATCTTCGTCGACGACCTGCACCAGCGCTACGAGACGGCCTGCGACCCGCGCCTCAACCGGAGCCAGTCGCTCGACCTGGCCTTCCTGGTGGCGGAGATGTACCGCGATCAGTAAGTAGGTACCTACGACGATGGGGCGCGGATCCATGTGATCCGCGCCCCATCGTCATGGCCGGGGCTTTTGGGGCTCCCGCCCGCCGGGTAAGGTTAGGTTAGCCTTATCGATCTCGGCGGGAGGTGAACCGCGTGTACGTCTGCTCATGCTTCGGTGTCACGGAGAAGCAGGTCAAGGACCACGCCGACGCGGGCGCCTGCACGCCCCGCCAGATCGCCTCCGCCTGCAAGGCCGGCACGGACTGCGGTTCCTGCGTCCGTCGCATTCAGGCCATTCTCGGGCGCGGCAACTGCCCGCGACGCGAGCTCCTGGACCAGGGCATGCCGGCCCTGGTCTCCGAGAGTGAGACCGTCGCGGAGCTCGGCGAAGCGGCGTAGCGCGCCTCCTGGGTCAGCTCGGCTGCTCGATCAGCGTCGAGATGTAGAGCGCCTCGCCCAGGGACTCGATCAGCTCCAGCTGGGTGTCCAGGTAATCGATGTGGTGCTCCTCGTCGGCGAGGATCTCCTCGAAGAGGTTGGCGGACGTGACGTCCCCCTTGGCGCGCATGACCTCGATGCCGCGCCGCAGCCGGTCGATCGCCTCCACCTCGACCTGGCGGTCCGCCTGGAACATCTCGGTGATCGTCTGGCCGACCCGCACGTGGAAGAGCCGCTGGTAGTTGGGCAGGCCGTCGAGCATCAGAATGCGCTCGGTCAGCTTGTCCGCGTGCTTCATCTCGTCGATGGACTCTTCGCGCGTGTACTTGGCGAGCTTCGTCCAGCCCTTGTTGTCCTGGATGCGGTAGTGCAGCCAGTACTGGTTGATGGCCGTCAGCTCGCCGGTCAGCTGCTCGTTGAGGAATTCGAGGACCTCGGGGTCGCCCTGCATCGCAGAGGCTCCTTCCACTTCCACGCTGTGTGTGTACGCCGTAACTGGGCAGGATGGCGGCATCCTCGCACCCCGAATGGGGGGCGTCCAGTAAGTGCAGGCTTAGTGGCAGTTGCCCGAATCGGATCGCGCCGGAGGTCGGCTGGTCATGACCACCCCTCGCCGTCTGTCACCATGGATGACATGGTTCAGCCGGAGAGCGGAGTACACCGGGAAGCGGGGCAGCCGGATCGTTCGCCGGAGCTTCCGCCGGGCCAGCGGCTCCAGCGCGGCTGGCCGGTGACCCATTACGGGCCCGTACCGAAGTTCAAGCCGGACCGCTGGGAGTTCCGCGTCTTCGGGGCCACGGCCGACGGCGACAAGCGCTGCTGGAACCACGAGGCGTTCTCCGCGCTCCCCTTCTCCACGGTCGTGGCCGATCTCCACTGCGTCACGAAGTTCAGCATGCTCGGGTCCGAGTGGGGCGGGGTCGCCGCCCGCACGGTCCTGGAGCTCGCCCCGCCCGCGCCCTCGGTGACCCACGTGATGGTCTGGGCCGAGTACGGCTACAGCGCCAACATGCGGCTCTCCGACTTCGCCGCCGACGGCACCATCTTCGCCACCCACAAGGACGGCGAGCTGCTCACCGCCGAGCACGGCTTCCCGCTGCGCCTCGTCGTCCCCCACCTGTACGCCTGGAAGGGCCCCAAGTGGGTCCGGGGCGTGGAGTACATGGCAGCCGACCGCCGGGGCTTCTGGGAGGAGCGCGGCTACCACAACCTCGGCGACCCGTGGACGGAGCAGCGTTACTCCTACCAGGAGGAGCCGGGAGACGGCCCGGAGCTCTGAGGGCTCCGGACCGCCCGGGGCGCGTCCGCTCAGTGGTGGTAGCGGTGCACCACCGCGTGGCCCTTGCCGCGGCCGATCATCCACTTGTTGACCGGTGTGGTGATCACGAAGGCGGCGGCGAGCGCGATGCCGAGCACGATCCAGAAGAGCGGCTCGGACAGGTGCGCGTCCATGGCGCCCGGCCAGAGGGCGATCACGCCGTTGTCGATGATCTCCATCACCGCGATGGAGAGGGTGTCGGCGGCGAGGGCGACCTTGAAGGCGGTCCGGAAGTCGACGCCGGCGGCCAGGATGCCCCGCAGGGTGAGCGCGTAGCCGAAGAAGAAGGCCAGGACGATCGCCAGGACCATCGTCTGCAGGTTGCTCCAGCCGAGCGCCGTGCCGATGATCATGCCGAGCACCTCGCCGATGGCGCAGCCGGTGAGGCAGTGCAGCGTGGCCTTGGCGGCCATGGCCCAGGAGACCTTGCCCGCGTCGTCACCGTGGCCGTGGTGTCCCGGGTGCGCTTCGTGTCCCGCGTGTGCCCCGTGGCTCGCGTGTGCCTCGTGGCCCGTGTGGCCCTCGTGTCCCTGGTGGCCGTCGTGGCCACCGTGCTCCGTGTGGGCGGTGTGGTGGTCCGCTTCGTGCTGCATGGGTGCCCCCAAGGTCGGGTAGCGGGTCCTGCCGATGACAGTAACCGTATACCCCCCTGGGGTATTCCTCAACAGGTGTCGGGAGCCCGGATCAGCCCCGCAGCTTCTTCAGGAGCTCGACGTCGGCGACGTGGCCCTCCTTGCCGCCCGGGGTCTCGATGACCAGCGGCACGCCCTCGGTCTCGGGATGCCGCAGCAGGGCGCGGAAGGCGTCCTCGCCGATGTGGCCCGCCCCGATGTTCGCGTGCCGGTCCTTGTGGGCGCCGACGACGTCCTTGGAGTCGTTGGCGTGGATGAGCTTCAGCCGCCCCTCGCCGACGGTCGCCACCAGCTCGTCCAGGGTCCGCACGGCCCCGCCCGGCTCCGCGAGGTCGTGGCCCGCGGCGAAGATGTGGCAGGTGTCGAGGCAGATCCCGAGCTTGGGGTGCCGGTCGAGGGCGTCGAAGTACGGCCCGAAGTCCTCCGCGCGCGAGCAGAGCGAGAAGCCCTGTCCTGCCGTCGACTCCAGCAGGAGGTACGGGTCGTCCTCGTGCGTCAGCTCGTCGAGGAGCGGCAGCACCCGCTCCCGCACCTGGGCCAGCGCCTCCGCGCGCGGGCGGCCCCCGGTGGCCGAGCCGGTGTGCACGACCACGCCCCCGGCGCCGATCTCCCGGCCGCGTCGCAGGGAGTGCCGCATCGACTCCACCGACCTCTCGACGGTGGCCTCGGTGTGCGAGCCGAAGTTGATCAGGTACGGGGCGTGGACCCAGACCGAGAGCGACTCCTCCTCGCAGGCGGCCCGGAACTTCTCGTCCTGGGCCGGACTGCCGGCCGGGGTGGCCCAGCCGCGCGGGTTGGCGACGAAGACCTGGACCGTCTCGGCGCCCAGTTCACGGGCGTAGGCGAGGCCGGTCGTGGCGAGGCCACCGGCCACGGGGACATGGCCGCCGACGGGGTTGCGCATCAGGTGTTCCTACAGTCCCTTGATCGTGATCGTGACGGTGGAGCCCTCGGGGGCGGAGCCGCCGCCCTTCACGGACTGGCCGGTCACCGTGTCGCCGAGGTAGGGGAAGGACTTCTCGACCTTCACCTCGAAGCCCGCGTCCTCCAGGGCCGCGCGCGCGTCCGCGGTGGTCTCGCCCGTGACGTCGGGGACCGGGACGAGCCTCGGGCCCTTGGAGACGGTGAGGGTGATGCCGTCGCCCTCGGCGGCGCGGCTGCCCTCGGCGAGGGACTGCGCCGCGACGGCGCCCGCGTCCTCGGGGGAGTGGACCCGCTCCGGGGCCACCCGCACCTCGAGCCCGGCCTCCTCCAGCGTGGCCGTGGCGTCCGCGACGGTCTCACCGGTGACGTCGGGCACGTCGACCGGCGAGCCCTTGCTGACGACCAGGGCGACGGCGGAGTCGGGGGCGCGGTCGGTGCCGGGCTCCGGGTCGGAGCCGATCACGGCGCCCTGCGCCACGGAGTCGCTGAACGCGGTGGTGACCACCCCGGGCACCAGGCCCTCCCGCTGCAGGAGGCGCTTGGCCTCCGCGAGCGGCTTGTTCCTGAGGTTCGGCACCTTCACGATCCGGGGGCCGCGGGAGAGCGTCAGGGTGACCGGGCCGCCGCCCCGGACGCGCTCGCCGGGCGCCGGGTCGACGGCCATGACGGTGCCGCGCTCGTAGGTGTCGCTGAACGCCCGCCCGGTCGAGCCGACGTCCAGGCCGGCCTCGGTGAGCCGCTGCGTCGCGGCGGCCTCGGTCTGCCCGAGGACCGCCGGGACGCGGGTGAACTGGCCGGAGTTGATGTACCAGACGCCGCCGCCCAGCCCCAGCGCGAGCAGGACGGCGACCACGGCGAGCAGCGGACCGCGCGGCGGTCGCCGGCGGGCGGCCGGGGGCTCGGGGAGCGGCAACCGGTTCGTGTGCACGACCTGCTGCGCGTCGGCCTCGGCGGGCACCGGCCGGGCGATCACGCTGGTCCGGTCCTCGGCGGTGTCCCGGTCCGCGGAGCGGGCCTGCGGGGGCACCGCGTCCAGCTGGTCCTCGCCGAGCGCGGCGCGGGCCTCCCGGAGCAGGGCGAGCAGGGCCACGGCGTCGTGCGGACGGACGTCGGGGTTGCGGGCCGAGGCGGCCGCGACCAGCTCGTCCAGCTCCACGGCGAGTCCGGGGACGGCGGCCGAGGGGGCCGGCACGTCGGTGTTCAGGTGCCGGTAGAGCACCTGGGCGGGGGTGTCGCCGGAGTGCGGCTTGGCGCCGGTCAGCATCTCGTACAGCACCACGCCGCAGGCGTACACGTCGGCGCGGGTGTCGGCGGTGCCGTGCTCGATCTGCTCGGGAGCCAGGTACGAGACGGTGCCGAGCACCGCGCCGGTGGTGGCGGTCGCCGAGCCCACGGCCCGTACGAGACCGAAGTCGGCCACCTTGACCCTGCCGTCGTCCCCTATCAGGACGTTCTCCGGCTTCATGTCCCGGTGCACGAACCCGGCCCGGTGGGCGGCGCCGAGCGCGGCGAGCACCGGCTCCAGGATGTCGAGCGCGGCACGGGGCGAGAGGGCGCCGCGCTCGCGCAGGACGTCACGGAGCGTGCAGCCGGCGACGTACTCCATGGCCAGGTAGACGTAGGCGCCCTCGGCGCCCTGGTCGAAGACGCCCACGACGTTGGGGTGGGCGAGCCGGGCGACGGACTTGGCCTCGCGGATGAAGCGCTCGACGAAGACGGCGTCGGCCGCGAGGGCCGGATGCATCACCTTGAGCGCGAGCACCCGGTCGAGGCGGGTGTCGACGGCCCGGTAGACCGTGGCCATCCCGCCGACGGCGATGCGCGCGTCGACGCGGTAGCGGCCGTCGAGCAGCCGCCCGACGAGGGGGTCCTGAAGGGTCGTGTCCACGGCGTCGAGTCTACGAGCCGTGGACACGCCCTCCGTGCCGGTGGGCCGGTACTGCAGCGCAGCTGTGACGAGCGTCCCGGCCGCCCGGCTCAGAACGCGGGGCGCTCCGGGTCCAGGTGGGCGCGGCCCTCCGCCGGGGAGGATGCCTCCGCGAAGTGGCGGCGGGGGATGCGGCCGGCCCGGTGCGCCAGCCGGCCCGCCTCGACCGCGTGCCGCATCGCCGAGGCCATGAGGGCCGGCTCCTGCGCCCGGGTCACCGCCGAGGCCAGCATCACCGCCGCGCAGCCCAGCTCCATGGCGAGCGCCGCGTCCGACGCGGTGCCGGCGCCCGCGTCGAGGATGACCGGCACCCCCGCCCGCTCGGTGATCAGCATGAAGTTGTGCGGGTTGCGGATGCCGAGGCCCGAACCGATCGGGGAGCCGAGCGGCATGATCGCCGCGCACCCCACGTCCTCCAGCTTCCGGGCGAGGACGGGGTCGTCGTTGGTGTACGGCAGGACGGTGAACCCGTCGTCGACCAGGGTCTCGGCCGCGGCGAGCAGCTCCTCCCCGTCCGGCAGCAGGGTCCGCTCGTCGGCGACGACCTCCAGCTTGATCCAGTCGGTGCCGAGCGCCTCCCGGGCCAGCCGGGCGGTCAGGACGGCCTCTCCGGCGGTGAAGCAGCCGGCCGTGTTGGGCAGGACCCGGATGCCGAGCCGGTCCAGGACGGAGAGGACCGAGCCCTGGACGGTGGGGTCGAGGCGTCGCATCGCGACCGTGGTGAGCTCCGTGCCGCTGGCGACCAGGGAGCGTTCGAGCACGTCGAGGCTGGGGGCGCCGCCGGTCCCCATGATCAGGCGGGAGGAGAACGGGGCGCCGCCGAGCAGGAACACGTCGTCGGACATCGCGCTCAGCCCCCCTGCACCGCGGTGAGGACCTCCACCCGGTCACCGTCGCCGAGCAGCGTCGCCGCCCACTCGCCGCGGGGGACGACCGTCTCGTTGACGGCCGCCGCCACCCCGGTGGGCGCGGTGCTCAGGCTCGCGACGAGGACGTCGAGGGCGACGGGGCCGGAGAGCTCGCGCGGTTCTCCGTTGACGGACACGGTGACGGGCACGCTCATGCGGGCTGCTCCAGACGTACGGCGGAGAAACGGCGGGGGGTGAAGGGGCGCGCCTCGTCGGGGAGGACGCCCGTGGTGAGGACCTCGGCCATCACGTCGCCGGTGACGGGGGTGAGGAGGACCCCGTTGCGGTAGTGGCCGGTGGCCAGGTGCAGGCCGGGCAGGACGGTGGGGCCGAGCAGCGGCGCGTTGTCCGGCGACGCGGGGCGCAGGCCGGCCCGGGTCTCGGTGAGCGGCAGCTCGGTGATGCCGGGGACGAGCTCGTGCGCGTCGCGCAGCAGCTCGTACACCCCGCCCGCCGTCACCGTGGTGTCCCAGCCCATCTCCTCGCTGGTGGCGCCGACGACCAGCTCGCCGTTCTCGCGGGGCACCAGGTAGACGTGGCTGCCGCGGACGACGGCCCGGACGGTCCGGGAGAGGAAGGGGGCGTACGCGGGAGGCACCCGCAGCCGCAGCACCTGGCCCTTCACCGGGCGCACCGGCGGCACCGCCTCGGGCGGCACGCCGGCGAGCCGGCCGCTCAGACTGCCCGCGGCGAGGACGACCTGGCCGGCCGTCAGCTCCTCGCCGCCGGCCAGCACGGTGCCGCGCGCCCGGTCCCGCACCACCGTCAGCCGTTCGGCGAGGGCGCGGTGGAAGACCACCCCGGCCCGTTCGCAGGCGACGAGGAGCGCGGCGGCGAGCCGGCGCGGATCGACCTGGTGGTCGCCGTCCACCCGCAGCCCGCCGCGCACCCCGGGGGCGAGCATCGGTTCGAGGCGGCGGCACTCGCGCCCGCTGAGCCACTCGGCGGTGAGGCCGCAGCGGGTCTGGAGGGCGTGCAGTGCGCGCAGGTGGGCCCGGTCGTCCGCGTCCAGCGCGACGGCGAGGGTGCCGCAGGCGCGGTGGCCGACGTCGTGGCCGGGGCCGGTGGCCTCGGCGAGTTCGTCGACGAACGCGGGATAGCGCTCGGCGGAGGCGAGGTTGAGACCGAGCAGGGTCTCCTCGCCGTAGTGGAGTTCGGTGACGGCGGCGAGCATCCCGGCGGCGACCCGCGCCGCCCCGCCGCCCGGGTCCCGGTCGACGACGGCGGTGCGCAGTCCGCGCTGCGCCGCCCGCCAGGCCGTGACCAGGCCGATGATGCCGCCCCCGACCACGAGGACATCGGAAGAACGCATGGGCGTCCAGCCCCTCCCTTCGCCGGCATGACCCGGATCAGGTTCGTACGGTCGGAGGCCGCTCCAGCCTCCCTCTCAGCCCGGTCGTCCGGGCTCCCGCGAGTGCTTTACGCCCGCCAGACTAGCTTCCGCCGGGGAAGGGGTCACAGACCCCTCCCTTCCTGATGGTCCGTCAGATACGTAAGGTGGTCGGGTGAGCGAGCAGAAGCAGGCCCAGCAGCGCGTCGTGATCGTGGGGGCGGGGATGGCGGGCGTCCAGACCGCCGTCGCCCTGCGGGAACAGGGCTTCACGGGCCCCGTCACCCTCATCGGGGCCGAACCCCACCAGCCCTACGACCGGCCCCCGCTGTCCAAGGCGATCCTCCTCGGCAAGGCCGAGGACTCGGCCTTCGACGTCGACTTCGAGGAACTCGCCGTCGAGCTCCGCCTCGGCCTCGACGTCACCGGCCTGCGCGCCGCCGACCACGAGGTCGACACCGAGGCGGGACCCGTCGGCTACGACACCCTGGTCGTCGCCACCGGAGCCCACCCCGTCACGCTGCCCGGCGCCGAGGGCGTCCCCGGCGTCCACCTGCTGCGGACCCTCGACGACGCCGTGCGCCTCGGGCCCGTCCTGGAGCGGCGGCACACCGTCGTGGTCGTCGGCGCCGGATGGATCGGCGCCGAGTTCGCCACCGCCGCGCGCGAGGCCGGCTGCGCCGTCACCGTGGTCGAGGCGGCCGGACTGCCCCTCACCGGCGCCCTGCCCGACGAGGTCGCCGCCCCGATGGCCGCGTGGTACGCCGCCCACGGCGCCGAACTCCTCACCCACGCGCGCGTGGACACCGTCGAACCGGGCCGGGTCCTCCTCGCCGACGGCCGCTCCCTGCCCGCCGACGCCGTCGTCGTCGGCATCGGCGCCCGCCCCGCCACCGGCTGGCTCGCCGGATCCGGCATCGCCCTCGACCCGAGCGGCGCCGTCACCGCCGACGACCGGCTGCGCACCTCCCTGCCCGACGTGTACGCCGTCGGCGACTGCGCGTCCTTCCCCTCCGCCCGCTACGGCGAACGGCTCCTCGTCCACCACTGGGACAACGCCCTCCAGGGCCCCCGCACGGTCGCCACCACGGTCGCCGGCGCCGACCCCGGGCCGTACGACCCCGTGCCCTACTTCTGGTCCGAGCAGTTCGGCCGGTTCGTCCAGTACGCGGGACACCACGCCGGCGCCGACGAACTGCTCTGGCGCGGCGACCCGGCGGACGAGGCGTGGTCCGTGCTCTGGCTGCGCGACGGCGCCCCGGTGGCCCTGCTCGCCGTCGGCCGCCCCCGTGATCTGGCCCAGGGCCGCCGGCTCATCGAGGCCGCCACCCCCGTCGACCCCGTCCGCGCGGCTGACCCGTCCGTCCCCCTGAAGGCGGCCGCCCGGTAGGGCCCGGCTGTCGGGTGTCGGTCCGGGATGGCAGGCTTGTCCCGTGACCGAGATTGACGTAAAGATCGATGCGCTCGTCCCCGCCTGGCTCTACGTGCCCGACATCGCGGAGATGCTCGATGTCGAGGTGACGCGCGTGCGACAGCTGATCAAGGAAGGCCAGCTGATCGCCGTGCGCCGCGGTGAGAACAACGCCCTGCAGATCCCCGCCGCCTTCATCCAGGGCGACAGGATCGTCAAGGGCCTCGTCGGACTCCTGACCGTCCTGCGGGACGACGGCTTCACCGACGAGGAGATGCTGGAGTGGCTCTTCACTCCGGACGAGAGCCTGCCGGGCACGCCCGCGCAGGCGCTCAACGAGAATCGCGGCACGGAGGTGAAGCGCCGCGCCCAGGCGCTCGCGCTCTGACGCACGCACACCGAGGTGCGTGCGCACGCACCGAAGACACCACCCGCGGGTGTCGGGGGGGGGGGGGGGGGGGGGGGGGGGGGGGGGGGGGGGGGGGGAGGGGGGGGGGGGGGGGGGGGGGGGGGGGGAGGGAGAGGA